>JBBQIF010000051.1:0-11371 GCA_038324665.1 Bacteroidia bacterium | reverse complement strand
TGCGGCGCGCTTCGCGCCGTCGATCCGTTGCTATCCCCGCCGCTATATCGCGGGCGGCGCAGACAGATAAATATAGACTTCAAAAATTGGATACAATTTGCTTTTTCGTTGCCTGTCGTTTTTTATGCCTGTTGGATGTTTTTTGAAAGGGCCTGGGTTTCATTTAAAACATGGAATCTGAATATGTTCAGCCTGATAGGCTTGGGATCAGGTGCTGCTTTTATTTTTAGCATTGTTGCTTTACTATTTCCCTCTATCTTCCCTGAGCAATTTAAAAATCACGACGGCAGTGTCTATTTATATTTTGAAGCAGTAACTGTAATTCTCACTTTGGTTCTATTGGGGCAACTATTAGAAGCCAGAGCGCATAGCCAAACAAGTGGTGCAATAAAAGCACTGCTGAAATTAGCGCCTACACAAGCTATCATAATAGAAAATGGTAACGAAAAAATAATTTCCATTCACGCTATTAAAGTAGGTGATTTGTTGCGGGTAAAACCAGGCGACAAAATACCTGTGGATGGCAGCATTACCGAAGGCAATAGCCACATAGATGAAAGTATGATAACAGGCGAGCCTATTCCTGTTGAAAAAAACATAGATGACAAAGTGAGCTCTGGTACAATTAATGGCAATAAATCCTTTGTAATGAAAGCGGAGAAAGTAGGCGATGAAACCCTACTGTCACAAATTATTAAAATGGTGAATGATGCTAGTCGCAGTAAAGCGCCCATACAAAAACTAGCAGATACTATCTCTAAATATTTTGTTCCAACAGTCATCATGGCTTCCGTTATTACATTCTTTGCTTGGAAATTTTTTGGACCTGAACCATCTTATGTATATGCTTTTGTAAATGCTTTGGCAGTGCTCATTATTGCCTGTCCTTGTGCCTTAGGTTTGGCAACACCAATGAGCGTAATGGTAGGGGTTGGTAAAGGAGCTCAAAATGGGGTGCTCATTAAAAATGCAGAAGCATTGGAAAAAATGGATAAGGTAGATGTGCTGATCACAGACAAAACTGGTACCATAACCGAAGGTAAACCATCGTTGGAAAAAATTCATTCCTTTCAGAATTACACTGAAAATGAACTCTTGCTAATAGCCGCTTCTATCAATGCACAAAGCGAACACCCATTAGCGGAAGCCATTGTGAATAAAGCCAAAAACGAAGGCATAGCACTTAAACCAATTTCAAATTTTGAAGCTATTTCAGGAAAAGGCGTAGTAGGAATGGTAGAAAACAAAAGCATTGTTATTGGGAACGATAAACTTTTGCAAGATAAAAATGTAACTGTTTCTGAACATCAAAAAGAGCAAATAGTAGCCGAACAGAAAAAAGGAAAAACTGTTTCATATTTTGCCATAGATGGACAACTGGAAGGCTTCCTTATCATTTCTGATGCTATAAAAGCAAGCAGTAAAGAAGCAATTCAAATACTCATGAGTGAAGGAGTGGAAGTTATCATGCTCACTGGCGACAATCATAATACAGCAGCAGCAGTAGCAACAGAATTAAACCTTAACAACTTTAAAGCAGAATGTTTGCCACAGGACAAATTAGAAGAAATAAAAAAACTACAAGCCCAAGGCAAAATAGTTGCCATGGCAGGCGATGGCATCAATGATGCACCCGCATTAGCGCAAGCTGATATTGGGATTGCTATGGGCACCGGGACTGATGTGGCCATCGAAAGTGCAAAAATCACGTTACTTAAAGGCGATTTGCAAGGCATAGTAAAAGCAAAAACCCTTAGCCATAAAGTAATGCGAAACATCAAGCAAAATTTGTTTTTTGCCTTTGGCTACAATGTAATAGGCATACCCATTGCAGCAGGCTTGCTCTATCCTTTTTTCGGCATACTTTTATCACCCATGATAGCAGCAGCAGCCATGAGTTTTAGTTCTGTATCGGTTATTGCTAATTCTTTGCGTTTAAAAAATATTAAACTATAAAAATAGGTATTTAAGGAAGGTTGATTAAAAAGCATTCACTATAAAAAAATAACATAAACAATAACAATTAAAATATTACATAAATGAAAAATCTAATCTTGGCAATTGCCACAACCACAACAGTTCTATTTTCGGCTTGCAACAGCAATCCAAAAAACAACTCAACTTCAACAGAAGTTCAAAGTACAACAGATGAAGCCTTATATGCTTGCCCAATGCATCCTGAAGTAACAGGTAAAAAGGGTGACAAATGCAGTAAATGCGGTATGGATTTAACCGAACCAGTAAATGCCACTGAACATAACCACGATGCCATGCACCACCATGATGGCGATGAAGGCAAAGATGAAATGAAGGACGAGAATACACAAATAACGACTACGACGGCGGATTCAAAACAGGCTACTTATGCTTTATCTTCTGTCTATAGCGCCTACTTCTCGCTTACCGATGCGCTTGCAAAAGATGATGGAAAAGCAGCACAATCAGCAGCCAAATCACTGTTTTTAAATATCGCCAGTGTAGATGCAACCAAAATGACTGCCGAAGAAAAAGCAATTTGGATAAAATACAAAGCCAAATTAAGCTTTGATGCCGAACACATAAAAGGTGTTGATGAAAACGAACATCAAAGAGAGCATTTTATATCCTTATCCAAGAATATGCATGAGGTAATGAAAGTGATTAAAAATGATAAAACAGTTTACTATCAACATTGCCCAATGGCCAACGATGGCAAAGGTGCGAATTGGTTGAGTTTGGATAGTAAAATTAGTAATCCATATTTAGGGAAATCAATGCCAACTTGTGGTACAACCCTTGAAACTATAAAATAATTGAATGTCGGATTTATTTAAAGATTTTCCAAATTTGCATCCATTGCTTGTACATTTCCCAATAGTGCTACTTTTGCTAGCACTATTGGCACAGTGTATGGTTTTGTTTATTAAAGACAAAAGAATATTCAAATGGATTTCGTTTTTTTTAATAGCCACAGGTTGCCTTAGTGCTTACGTTGCTATGCAAAACGGCACGCATCTCTCCGGCGATGCAGATGAAAGAGCATTTGCAATTTTTGAAACACATTATCTGTTTGCTAGAATAACATTATGGAGTTCGCTCATTATTTCGGTCGTAAGATTTGTAGTAATTAAGTGGTATCCTATACGATGGATGGAATACGTGTTACTTTTCCTCTTTGCAATTACTGCAATCACAGTTAGTATAACCGCTCATCATGGGGCACAAATGGTATATATCTATGGTGTTGGCCCACAGGGAAATGGAATTTTATCCAAATAAAATGATGGTATTATTTAAAAAAATAACAAAAGGACTCAAATGGCTTTTCAAAAAACTTTTTATAAAAAAGTGTTGCCAATAATAAATAAAATAGAATGGTAAAAATACTCATTTCATTTGCCCTAAAAAACAGGATCGTAGTCTTGCTAGTTTCGGCTTGCCTATTTGCCTGGGGCATTTATAGTGTGCAGCAAAACCCTATAGATGCTATACCTGACCTTTCAGAAAATCAGGTAATTGTATTCACCGAATGGATGGGTAGAAGTCCGCAAATAATGGAAGATCAGGTAACGTATCCGTTGGTATCTAATCTTCAAGGCATTCCAAAAATAAAAAATGTAAGAGGTACTTCCATGTTTGGGATGAGCTTCGTCTATATCATTTTTGAAGATGGTGTAGATGCTTATTGGGCAAGAACAAGGGTTTTAGAACGGCTTAATTATGCACAACGATTGCTTCCACAAGATGTAGTGCCTACACTTGGGCCAGATGGTACAGGCGTTGGTCATATTTTTTGGTATCATTTTGAAGCCAATGGCATGGACCTTGGAGAGCAAAGAGCGTTACAAGATTGGTACGTAAAATTCGCTTTGCAAACTGTTCCGGGCGTAGCAGAAGTAGCTTCGTTTGGAGGGTTTGAAAAACAATATCAATTGGTATTAGACCCCATCAAAATGCAATACTACAATATTAGCATGATGGATATAATGAAAGTTGTAAAAGCAAATAACAATGATGCGGGAGGTCGAAAGTTTGAGATGAGTAGTATGGCTTATATAGTGCGTGGTTTGGGTTATATTAAAAACATAAAAGATGTAGAAAGTATTGCGATTAAAAACTTCAATTCTGTTCCTGTGCGCTTAAAAGATGTTGGTTCTATTCAAATGGGAGGTGATTTGCGTTTGGGCATTTTTGACCAAAATGGCGAAGGTGAAGTAGTAGGAGGAATTGTAGTAATGCGATATGGTGAAAATGCTGACAAAGTGATTAAAGCAGTAAAATTAAAGATGAAAGAGGTAGCAAAAGGATTACCCGCAGGTGTATCATTCAAAACATCTTACGACAGAAGTGAATTGATAGAAAGTGCGATCGAATCTGTGAAAGGAACATTACTAGAAGAAATGATAGCGGTATCCATCGTGGTTTTACTTTTTCTATTCCATTGGCGCAGTGCAGTAATTATTCTAATTCAAATTCCAATATCTGTTGCTGTAGGGTTTATTTTATTGCAGGCTTTCGGAATTTCTTCGAATATCATGTCATTAACAGGAATAGCGCTGGCCATTGGCGTGTTGGTTGATGATGGGATAGTAATGGTAGAAAATGCGTATCGAACTATTTCTGAAAAGCAAGAAGAACTAGATAACATCAAATTATGAAAAATATAATCAAAAAAATATTTCAGAAATACAAAGACCCACTTAGTGCTGAAGATAAATTAAAACTAATTGAGCAGTCTTCTAAAATAGTAGGCCCCGGTGTATTCTACTCTACCTTAATCGTCATTGCATCTTTTTTGCCCGTTTTTTTACTGACTGGAATGGAAGGAAAGTTGTTCAGTCCACTAGCCTGGACTAAATCCTTCATATTAATTGTTGATGCATTTTTTGCTATAACATTAACTCCTGTTCTTATTAGTTTCCTATTTAAGGGAAAATTACAACCCGAAAATAAAAACCCACTTAATAGAGTTTTGGAACGTGGATATACGCCCATCCTTAAGTTTTGTCTAAATTGGAGAAAGTCGGTATTGGCTATTAACATTGTTGCATTGATAATTGGCGGCATAATGTTTACGCGTCTTGGATCTGAATTTATGCCGCCGTTAGATGAAGGCTCCATTCTTTTTATGCCCGTTACCCTGCCCGATATTTCTAATTCTGAAGTAAAAAGAATATTACAAGTCCAAGATAAAATTATCAAGTCGATTCCAGAAGTAAAACATGTATTAGGCAAGGCAGGAAGAGCTAATACCGCAACGGATAACAGCCCCATCAGTATGGTAGAAACAATTATCCTGTTAAAACCACAAAAAGAATGGGAAAAGGGTAAAACCAAAGAGGATATTGTAAATGAGATAAACAATAAACTTCAGATCCCCGGTGTATCAAACGGCTTTACCCAACCAATTATCAATCGTATCAATATGCTTTCTACAGGAATTCGTACCGATGTTGGCGTAAAAATTTATGGCGAAAGTCTGGATACTATTAATGTTTTGGCTCAAAAAATTAAAAAAACCTTAGAAGGTACCGAGGGCGTAAAAGATTTATATGCAGAGCCAATTACAGGAGGCAAATACATTGATATCACCGCTAAAAGAGACGAAATCGGTCGATATGGCCTATCTATAGATGACATAAACAATGTAGTAGAAGCCTCTATTGGAGGCATGAAACTAACCACCACTATTGAAGGAAGACAACGTTTTTCTGTGAATGCTCGCTATAGCCAAGAGTACCGAAATAGCATTGAAATGCTAAAAAAAGTACAAGTTCAAACCATGGCGTATGGGCCTATTCCGTTAGAAGCTGTTGCTACTATAGAAATAAGCGATGGCCCACCGATGATTAATAGCGAAAATGCCATGCTTAGAGGAAGTGTTTTGTTTAATGTAAGAGATAGAGACTTGGGAAGTACCGTAAAAGAAGCTCAAAGCAAACTGGATGAAATGATCACGAAGATGCCCAAGGGATATTACATTGAATGGAGCGGACAATGGGAAAATCAAGTAAGAGCCAACAAGACATTTAACTTCATACTTCCGATTGTAGTAGTCATCATATTTCTTATTCTGTATTTCACCTACAATTCAATGAAAGAAGCCATAATTACCATGATTACTGTCCCGTTTGCATTGATTGGCGGGGTTTTTATGGTGTATTTTTATGGTATAAACTTATCGGTAGCCGTAGCGGTCGGCTTTATAGCCTTGTTTGGTTTAGCGGTAGAAACGGCAATGCTCATCACCATCTATTTGAATGAAGCTATGATAAAAATGGTAGAAAAACACGGGAATAGTAATGAGACCTTAAATGAAGACATCATTCGGGAGTTTGTAATATTTGGTTCTGTCAAAAGATTAAGACCCAAATTGATGACGGTATCGGTTTCTTTATTCGGATTAATCCCAATACTATGGGCTACAGGAACAGGTGCAGATGTGATGTTACCCATAACGGTGCCATTGATTGGCGGCACAATTACTTCTACCATCTATGTACTTTTGGTAACCCCAATCGTATTTGAAATAACAAAATTACACGAATTAAAAACAAACGGTAAAATAAATATTATACATGCAAATCATTAAATTATCTAAAGCCTTTGTTTGCTTTTTTTGGCTAGCAACAAACAGTGCGGCTCAGACTATTTCATTAGACTCTGTTTTAATGAAAATAAAGACTAACAATCCCCAACTTAAAATGTATGATGCAGACATATTGAGTATGAATGCTGCTGCTAGTGGCGCAAAAAGCTGGATGCCTCCACAGGTGAGTACAGGTTTTTTCATGACCCCCTACAATCCGGAAATGTGGAAAGCAAATGGTGTCAACTCCGGAATGGGCAGTTATATGGTCGGTTTTACCCAAATGATACCCAACCAATCAAAATTAAGAGCCGATTTTAATTATATGAATGCTATGTCATCGGTTGAAGCAGAAAATAAAAATTATACAATTAACCAGTTGAATGCAATAGCTAAGTCAAATTATTATCAATGGATAATTATTGACAAAAAAATAAATGTACTAAAAGAAAATTTAGCACTAATAGATTATATGGTGAAAAGCATGGAAATCAGGTATCAATATAACATGGACAAGCTCCCTAATTATTATAAAGCAAAATCACAATACAGCAGTTTTCAAAATATGATTGTGATGTTAGAAAACGAACGCGCACAAAAAAGGATTGCCCTCAATACATTGATGGCTGTAAACAAAGGCGCCTTCTTTGAAATTGACACCAATTACAATTTACTTGATTTTAAGTCAATGCAATACGACACAAGCACACTCACAAAGAATAGAAGCGATTTGCACGCCATAGAAAACACCATTAAACTGAACAATCTAAAGATTGAAATAGAAAGAAAGAAATATCTACCAGAATTTGGTGTACGATATGACCACATGTTTGGCTTTGGCAATCAACCACCACGATTTAGCTTAATGGGCATGATGACAATTCCAATGCCTTGGTCAACCAAAATGAATAAAGCAAACATTCAAAGCATTAAAATTAAAAACGAAAGTTTGAATCTTCAAAAGGACATGGCACTCAACGAAGCAACCGGCATGTTGGAAAGTATGAAAGTGAACTTTGAAAATGTTAAACGCCAATTGGATATCACCAACAATTATATTATCCCAAGTTTGAAGAATAATTATGCCACAGGTTTAATTGCATGGCAAAATAACACAGGCGATTTATTTATAGTGCTTGATGCCGTAGAGGCGTTAAATATGGCACAAAACGATGCTTTAGACAAGTTACAAACGTTGCTTACAATCCAAATAGAAATTGAGAAACAATTAGAAATTAAATAGAAATGCCCAAATATTTAAAATACAGTTTGATAGCAGTTTTATTTTTAGGAATAGGTTTTGGTCTGCTCTATTTCGTAGGCAATCCCTTTTCACATAAAGAGAAGCCTTCTGAACATGATGAATTATATACCTGCTCCATGCATCCTCAAATCATCAGAAATGAACCCGGAAATTGCCCTATTTGCGGCATGAAACTGATTAAAAAACCACATGAAAATGCGGCTATTGATGCAAATTCAATCAATGCGCAACTAAAGCCAACTGACGAATATATTATTGGTAATTTTGATACCGTATCTGCAATAGACACTGCTATCTCATCCGAAATTAAACTACCGGGTATTATTGCCTATGATCAAAATTCAGCCATTAATATTGCAGCATGGGCAGGCGGTAGAATTGAAAAAATGAATGTGAATTATAAATTTCAAACAATACAAAAAGGGGAAAAGCTATTTGAAATTTACAGTCCTGAATTACTCACCGAGCAACAAAATTATCTTTTTTTAATATTACAAGATGCTGACAATAAAAGTTTGATTTCTGCGGCCGAAAAAAAATTGTTGCAATACGGAATGACCCAGCAACAAATTAGCGGATTAAGAAAATCAAAAAGAATAAATCCTATCATATCCATTTATAGCCCGGCCGCTGGCATTATTGCTGGAACAGAAAGTATGTTGTCTTCACAAGGCACCTCCATGCAAAGTGTATCGCAATCAACAGAAACATTAACAATAAAAGAAGGCGATTATGTACAAAAGGGACAAATTATTTTTAAACTGTTAGGCAATAAAAAAGTATGGGGCCTATTTAATGTTTTGCAAGGATTTAATAAACTTATCTACCTCAACCAGCCAATTAGTATAATTACCGAAACGGCAGAAAACAATCCAATAGAAGCTAAAGTTAACTTTATTGAAACTGAGTTAGACCCTACTGAACGCACAAACAGAATAAGAGTTTACCTAAATAACACGCAGAATTATCCAATTGGGCTACGACTTACAGGCATCATAAAAAGTAAGCCAATGAGGGGCACATGGCTTCTTAAAACGGCAGTAGTGAGTACAGGCAATAAACAAATAGTATTTCTAAAAACAGATAGCAATTTTAAGAGCCAAGAAATTGAAACTGGTATAGAAATGAATGAATATATTCAAGTAACAAATGGAATATCTATCTCGGACAAAGTAGCAAAAGATGCAGGGTATTTAATCGATAGCGAAAGCTTTATCAAAACGGAAAAATAATGAAGAATTTAATAAATTTACACTTTCTAATCTTATCCATTTTCATTATTACGGCTTGTAATCCTGAAGATAAGGCTTCAAAAAGCAACAAGGTAGTTCATTATACTTGCTCCATGCATCCTCAAATAAAAGCGGACAAACCGGGAAAATGTCCTATCTGCCACATGGTTTTAACAGAAGTAAAATCTGATAATTCAAAAAGCAATGAAATTACACTTACTGAGCAGCAAATTAAACTTGGAAATATAAAAATCTCCACCATTCAAGAATCACAAAATCAAATGGAACAAAAGTTTTTAGGTGTATTGACAAGCAATCAAGACAGAGTAAATGTAATTTCGACCAGAGCAATGGGGAGAATTGAAAAACTTTTTGTAAAAACAGAAGGAGAATACGTAAAAGCTGGACAACCGATCTATGAAATATACAGCGAACCAATTTCTATTGCAAAACGTGACTTTAAAACTGCTTTTCTTCAGCTTGGATTGACGGATGGTAAAGATAAAAATATAATGAGTCTTTTAGAAGCAGCAAAGCAAAAACTCTTGTACTTTGGCCTTACTAATATTCAAATTGAAGCGTTGAAAACAAGCAATGAACTATCTCCATACACTACTTTTTATAGTAACTATTCAGGATTTGTTTCTGAAGTGCTGATACAGGAAGGAAGCTATGCTATGGAAGGAAGCCCACTATTGAGGTTAGTTGATTTGAGCAGACTCTGGCTCGAGGTACAAATCAATGCAAGTTATATCAATAATATAAGTCTTGGTAAAAATGCCAAAGTGGTATTTATGGATTTTCCTGAGAAAGAAATCAATGCTAAAATCACATTTATTAACGCTGAATTTATTCCAAACACAAGATTGGTGCTAGTAAGATTAGATATTCCAAATGCAACCTTAGTTTTAAAGCCGGGAATGCAAGCAAATGTAAGTTTGATAAACAAATCTTTAAAAGGCATTTTTATTCCAATAGATGCGGTAATACAGGACGAAAAAGCAAGCTATATTTGGATAGAAACAAGCGAAGGGAAATTTGAAAACAGAATGGTAGAAACAGGAATAGAACTAAATGGGCTTATTGAGATAAAGTCCAATATAGAGGAAAACGCAAGAATGGTAATTAGTGGTGCGTATTTAATTAATAGTGAGTATAAATTTCGCAAAGGAAGCGACCCTATGGAAGGGATGAAAATGTAAAAAATCTAAAAATGAAACTATTCAAATGAATTTTCAAAAAAACCTCCATAAAAAAAAATGGTCAGCAATTTTACTTTTGATTAGTAATGTAATAGTTGCACAAAAAGTAATTCGATATGATCTATACGTGAAAGATACACTCGTAAATTATGCAGGTAAAGAAAAACGGGCTATTGCGACAAACGGCCAAATTCCTATGCCTACTCTCACTTTTACAGAAGGCGATACTGCTGAAATTGTAATACACAACCAACTTAATGAAGGCACAGCCTTGCATTGGCATGGGTTATATGTACCTAACAAAGATGATGGTGTTCCATATCTCACTCAGTTGCCCATCAAGCCTGGGGAGACTTTCGTTTACCGATTTCCAATTGTGCAAAGTGGCACACATTGGTACCATAGTCATCAAGGCTTGCAGGAGCAAATAGGGATGTACGGTTCTTTAATTTTATTAAAGAGAAATAATGATCCTACATTTAGAAAAGGAATTGATGATCTGCCAGGTGTCCCGATAGTTTTAAGCGAATGGACAAACCTAAAACCTGAGAATGTACACCGATTGTTGCACAATGCTTCAGACTGGTTTGCTATAAAAAAAGGCACTACGCAAAGTTATTCGGAGGCAATAAGCGCCGGTCATTTTAAAACTAAAATAAAAAATGAATGGAAGCGAATGTTATCAATGGATGTGAGCGACGTGTATTATGAAAATATGTTGTTAAATGGCAAAGTAGAAAGCCAACTTTCGCAGTTTAAATCGGGAGATAAAGTTCGTTTGCGCATTTCAAATGGCGGTGCTTCTACGTATTTTTGGCTGACCTATGCAGGTGGCAAAATGACCGTTGTTGCTAATGATGGCAATGATGTAGTACCTGTGGAAGTTGATAGATTAATCATCGGGGTTTCTGAAACATACGATGTAATAGTTACCATTCCATCGGAAAATACGGCTTATGAATTTTTGGCCACTTCCGAAGACCGTATAAAATCTACTTCTTTGTATTTAGGTAATGGCATAAAGCAATTAGCTAATCCACTGCCTAAACTAAAATATTTTGAAGGCATGAAAATGATGAATGGCATGATGAAAATGAGCGGCAAT
>JBBQIF010000050.1:0-11385 GCA_038324665.1 Bacteroidia bacterium | reverse complement strand
GTGACTGCATCTGTCTGGCACTCCAGCATTCAATCCCTTCAATTTCTGTTGCGGCAATTTCAAATTGCTCAAAAAGGCTTTTTATTTCTTCTGTTTTCATTATACTGTTTCTTGCAGTTGTTGGTGTTTTTTCACTTCAACAATTTGCAGTACGAAAATAATACAATTGTGTTTAAAAATTTATATTTTAGTTAGTTGTCGTTGTAAGTGAGCGCAACAGCTAAATCCGTTGCTAAAATAAATAGTAGCAAGTTGAAGTGATAAGATAACTTCTTTAAATATTGGTGTTGCTCGGTCCCTTGGAAGGGACCGAGCCTTCGGAAAAGACATAAATCCTGATGTATCAATACTTATATGACATTAAATTATGTTAAATCACGCAAAAAGACTAGAGGGAGAGGGTTAGCAGCTCTCACTCTCCGATTGGTTGGAAATAGTTTCTATTATTCTGATAAAATGCGATATAGCTCCAGATTCAAATAATACGCATTTTCGGTTATTTTTCTTTTTCTAATACGCCTAACATAGCCATTTCCTCCAGGTATTTTCTGGCCGTATTTTCTGCAGGGCAGGCTCTAAGGCACCTAAGTTCACATCAGTTTTTTGAACTTTTCTCATGGAGCAAAGCGGAATAATGAATTCAAAAATATCCTTTTAGGTGAGTTTTGAATTAGAACTGAATTTTAACGAAAAACTTAGTAATTTTAGAACCATTAACACAAAAGAGACTATAGAAGGAAGAAAACACAAAAGTTTTAAAACTTCACTTTAGACGGCCTTAAAACCCTTAACCCAAAAGGGACAAAAATGAAACCTCCAAACTTGCAGTTTAAAAATAACCTTAATTTGCGCCATAACATTTAGTAAATATTAGTAGTACATTTGTTCAACCATTACCTCATTTAAATCATTATTTATGAAAAAAATACTCATCATTTTATCCTTCATTTTAGTCTTGTCATCCTGTACATCTGAGAAAGAACAAAATGCTGCTGCCACTGCTGCTGCCATGGCAGGTGCCGAAGATTATACCATTACACATGCTAAGGATGGGGAGCACAAAGAATTGGTGGTGACCTTAAAAAACCTGACCACCAACGACCCGAATGAAAAAATGGCCTCCTCATCTGTGCTTACCATTTTTGGTATGATAACAAAAGAGGATTATAAAGATTACGACCGAATTAAGATCGAGATTGAAAGGGATACTTCTACATTCCGCGAGGCGTATGATATTAGTAAACTTGAAATGGCAGTTCCCATACTTAAAAATCTGCTGGAGATTTTCAGGAAGGATGCCAAAAACAATTATCCTTTGAAACCAGATATGGTGGACTTCAGTATTATGAAGGATTCTGTCCTACAGCAATTCAACGAATACCTCATACATTTGGATGATGACTATGGCAAGCTCTCTAATGTAGCAGTGGTAAGTTTCAGTTTCAAGGAAATGAAGGAGTCAGGTGATAATGCGCTAATCGCCCATGTTCTTGCCAAAAACGGTCTTATGCTCACCAATTATACTTTCTTTATTTCTCTGAAGAGTAAAAAAATATTTTATATTGGGATTAACGATGAGGAGTAATGGACAAAATAATACCTTTGCACTACTGTGATTAAAAGGGCAATTTTTACTTTAATGGGTTTTGTCTTTTTAAGAGTACATGCACAGGATACTGCAAAAACAAGAATAGATTCATTAGTCATTAGCGGTTATGTGGAAACCTATTACAGTTTTGATATGGGCTATCCTAACAACCACCTGAGACCCGGGTTCTTTTATAGTTTCAACAAACACAATGAAATTAATCTAAATATCGGTTTTATAAAGGCTGCTTATTTTAAAGACAATGTGAGAGGCAACTTTGCACTAATGGCAGGTACCTATACTCAATTTAACCTTGCACATGAGCAACCCTTGCTAAGAAATATTTTTGAGGCCAATGCAGGATTTAAACTTTCAAATAAGAGAAATGTATGGTTGGATGCCGGCATACTACCCTCACACATTGGTTTTGAAAGTACTATAGGCAAGGATTGTTGGAATTTGACACGAAGTATATTGGCAGATAACTCACCTTACTATGAGGCAGGTATAAAATTGGGTTATACTTCAAAAAACGAAAAACTTTATTTAGCTGCACTCTACCTCAATGGCTGGCAACGCATACAACGCGCACAGGGCAACCAAACTCCTGCTTTTGGAACACAATTAAATTACAAAGCAAGTGACAAATCAACTTTTAACTGGAGTACTTATATTGGCAACGACCAACCAGATTCAATAGGTTCATTATGGCGATATTTTAATAATTTTTATAGGCAGTTCCAAGTAAACAAAAAGTTCGGATTTACGGCAGGGTTTGATATAGGAATACAGCAAAAGCGCGATACTTTAAAAGTTTTGATGAATGATATGTCAATATGGCACTCTACCATTCTTATTTTACGTTATGCCCCAACAAAAAAGAAAAAAATAGCCCTAAGAATAGAATCCTACAAAGATATAGATGGTGTAATCATAGCAACAGGAACCTCCAATGGATTTCAAACTTTAGGTTATTCATTGAACCTTGATTATGCAGTGCGTGAAAATGTTTTGTGGCGTATTGAAGGGAGGGCTCTTGCCAGCGCTGATAAAATATTTATGCTTAACAACAACCCTTCTAAATATAATTACTTTTTGACTACCTCACTTGCCATCTCGTTTTAAGAATCTGGATTTATAAAGCCAATTGTTGCTCCAGCTTCCGTATATCCTTATAACACAAATAAAGAGGCACAAACCCAAATAACCCAAAAGAACAATCTAGCAGTTGCCAATAGAACGGGATGCCTCTGATTGGTCCGGCTATTAGCGCAAGTGGAAATACCATTAGGCAGGATATCATTCCGAATTGTATTACCCATATATTTTTTACAGGATCCAAATAAGGACCAATAAATGCAACGGCTATAACGATATGGGCAAAGGCCAACCAATCAGTACCATAACTTAAAAAGGGATACATGGCATTGGTTGCTTGTACTGCTTTATAAGCCTCCGAGATAAATGGACTCATAAATGCAGGCACCCATTCTATGTGCCTTACAACCATACCCAAGAGGGACTCAATGGGAAAGGCTGTAGCACCGCTTAAAACCATGCCTATCATGAATAGCAGTATCCATGTTTTTATTCTTTTGCGAAGTTGCTTTTCATGAATTGATTTCATAAAACAAATGTAAAGGTTTTGAGAGATTTTTAGTTAGTTAAGTTTTGAATTTGTTAAACAAATATACGTTACTCAATACAACCCATTCTTTGTTTTCTGCATCTATTGTATTAAAAAGGTAATAATGAAATTAGTTTTTAATTGTATAATTTTGATTTGGATTACAGTTCCTTATGTTTTATCAGGACAAATTGAAAATGCCGACTCAACAAAACCTTCTTCATTAATTATATATTGTAATGACAGGGATGACACGATTGAAAAACCTATTCACCTGGATTGGGTCAAAATGGACGTAGAGCTAATCATTAATATACTTAATAAATTGCCCGCGAATGGTTCGACATTAAATGAAATTAAAAAAATAATTCCTGATTTTGTAGTTCCCGGACACTATTCCTCGCAATTCAATTGCCTGAATTCGACCCAGGACTTAGGTTATGGGTTGAGATCAACACTATGTACTATTCACGGAGGCTATGGATATTGCCGTGTTGATGCTGTATATTTTGGAGACAATGTTCTTAAATTAAGACTCACAATCAGCAACAATAGAGAGATACTTGAAAAGTACCTCATGGAGGTCATTCAGTTGCCATTTTATTGTTCAAATGAACATATCATTTATGAAAAAACCTATCAGGAAAATATAAAAAAGTATTTCATTGATTCCGGAAAAGTATTTGTAGGCTCCGATGATACAAATTACCGCCGGAAACAAGCCATCGATTACTTTACGGACGTTATGACCGGTGGGACCTTCACTGAGCCTTACTACATTATGTTTGGCTTAGGCAATGAAACCTTTAATCACCTTCGTTATTTTATTGTCAATAAAGATTATGATGCACTGGAAACTATCTTATTTTCACCAAGCCCCACAAGCAGGCTCTTTGCTGCAATAACTTTATTGTATATGAAAGACAAGTTTGGTTACCAACCGGCTGATAAAACTAATGAAAGGATCCGAGAAACAATGGCTAATGCCCAATTAATAAGAAGCGGAATCTTAAGTTGTTGGGTGAATAAGTTTAAATTTGATTACTTTGATGTTGTCAATAATTTTGAAAAGTACCTGCAAACAGAATAGAAAAACGACAAGTTTTTTTATTATATAATTCATTATGTTTGTGGAACTCTATTACAATTCCTATAAATATGACCTCCAATTTCAAAACAAGATTCCGAAGAATGAGCCTATGGTTCGCAGGACTCTTTATTGTACTTTTCCTCTTCCGTTTTACTTATGGATACGTTGTGAAAGATTCAGGACAAACAACTGATTTCAGCAGAGATTTCTTTAGCAGCCTTGATAATTTGCGCAAAAACTATGCTTCAGAAAAATTTGCATCAAAAGGAGGTGATGTTCAGGTTGCTTCCAATATGGCTTCCAACCAAAAATTTGAAAAAACAGCTTCTATTAAAACAAAGTCCTCAGAGTTTGAAAATGATGACAAAGCTATAAAGGTAAAAACAAAAGCCTATAACGCAATAATACAATATGAGCAAAGCCTTGGACAAAAAGGCAATAGGCAAATCCATTTACTAATAGGTGTTAACCCTACCCTCTTCGATTCATTTTATCTGGATATACAGAAAATCGGAATAAACAAAGCAAAGGAAATCACCAAGGTGGATAAGACCAATGAATACAAGCAACTGAATGCCAAGAAAATTTCGATTGAAAACACCTTGCAATCTTTAAAAGAATTAAAATCCAAAGGAGGGCAAATAACAGATTTTATATCGCTCAATGAAAAAATATTAGAAGTGGAAGAACGTTTACAAGAGCTGGGTGTTGAACTCGGAAACTTCGATGCTGAAAATGAATTCTGTACAGTGAAACTTTCGCTATATGAAGGGACAGCAGAAAAATCCATCAGCATTTATCACAGAATAAAAGTGGCATTGGAATGGACCATTCAATATTTTGCTATCAGCATATTTTCGCTTTTGATGGTGTCGTTGACTATATTAATTTTATTACAGATTACTGACAAGATGAAGATTATTAATTCTATCAATAAAAAGTTGAACGAATAATGGCAACACCACACTCACAAATACAGGAACATAGAATAAACAGATTTTATGGGAAAACAAATGGACAAAAAAACAGCTAAGATTATTTGAATCGGCATAATCTTGCCTATAAATTTTTTGTTATTTTTATCCCTCCTTTTTATTTGGACACAAGCACTCATACATAGCTAGATGATCCTTTTAATCTTTCAATCAGAAAGTTCAGCTCAAGTGTAAATAATGTAACATTTAACCAAAGTGATATAAGTTATCAATGCAAAGTAGAACACATATTTGCAGAATGTAAAACCGACTAAGCAAAACTAAGGGCAGAAGGTAAAACTACTGGATACTTTTAATTTCACTATGAAGGTTTTACACTTAAAGTCCTATAATAAAATATAGGGCTTTTTATTTATATACGGTTTAAATAAAGTGCTAATTTACCAGTTGCCCAGTTAAACCAAGTAATTGGGTCTCGGCCAACTTCGCAATGTATTGATTGCTGATATAGCGATAATAGGTTTCTTCATAACTTCTCTGCGCTTCTTTCAATTCTATAATAGTATTGAGACCACCCTTGAATCGCTGTTGCATCAGATCGATGTAATTTTTAGCTGTGCCTATGGCTGTAGCATCAGATTGCAATTGCATCAATGCTGATGTATAGTTCTGCCACGCCTGAGCATAACTACCTTGCAATGTTTGCATCGTTAGTTGCTCCCTCCATTCACTACTTTGTAAATTCAACCTAGCATTAGCATAGTTCCTCGAATTGACGCTTCCAGTAAACAAAGGCACCGACAAACTGAGGCCTGCCTGTGGACCATAACTTTGGTTCAGTAAAGCAAATCCCGCCTGACTCTGATTTAAATTATAGACATAAGCACCTGTTAGTCTAAGAACAGGTTGTCGCGCAGCCGAAATTTCCCGCTGTGTTTGCTCCGCTACTTCCACCTGGTTTTGCGCCATTAAAAGTTGCGGATTCTGCTTTATCATTGAGTCGAGGTCGCGCCTAAGAAGCGGATTAGTTCTCAAAGCAAAGTCCTGTACTTGATAGATACTATCGGCCTTAATATTCATTAAAAGGTTCAGATCTGTAAAGGCATTCCTAATCAAAGTTTGTTGAGATAGTAAACCTTGTTTCCTAGTTTCAAGGTCGAGCTGGGCAAGGTATAGGTCAGTGTTATTCGCCAAACCTGCGGTCTGTCGCGCCTTTACAATTTCTAATCGCTGAATGGCAAGCTCATCTAATTGCTTCACCACTTCCAGAAATTTTTGTTGCCTCACTACGTTGCTATAACTAATGACCACTCGGCTGATAATGTTTTGAACCTGTAACTTCAACTGGTTGTATCCATACATATCGAGTGCTTCCAATTTGTGTTTAGTGGCAAACATCTTCATGCCGTCGTAAAGCGTAAAGACCCCTAAAATATTGGCATTAGTAGTGTTGTTTAGCACATTGTTCTGCTCAAAAGTGGTACCGTTGGCATACTTCTGATTGATATTATAAAGTGATGCATTCTCGTTGACATTAAGTGAAACATTGGGCATCATACCGGCATTGCCCGGATAATTGTTATTATGCAATATTTGTGCATCATTCCTAGCAATTTGCAATTCGAGATTATTGGCCAATGCCATCCTTATTGCTTCACTTAAACTTTTTGTTTCCTGAGCGTATGCCGAAACACTAAAAATGAGGAAGGGTATTATCAACTTAATTCTCATGGTTTTGGTATTTATTATGGAGTGATAAATAAGAATACACGGCTGGGATTACAAATAGGGTAAGCATTAAGGAAAATATGATTCCACCTACTATCACTACACCTAAAGAAATCCTGCTGGTGGAAGCCGCACCAAGTGAAAGTGCGATGGGTAAAGCTCCTAAAGCTGTTGCGAGACTGGTCATCAGGATAGGTCGCATACGCTGTGTTGCAGCTTCTATTATCGCTTGCATCTTAGGCATACCCCCTTCCCTTTTTTTATTGGCAAACTCTACAATCAGGATACCATTTTTTGTTACCAAACCTATGAGCATAATCATCCCTATCTGTGAAAATATATTAATGGTATTTCCTGTTATCCAAAGTGAAAGTAATGCGCCGGCCAATGCCAAAAATACTGTAAACATTATGGTAAATGGGTCGATAAAACTTTCAAACTGAGCTGACAAAATGAGAAAAATAAGTACCAAGGCCAGTAGAAATGCAAATAAGGTATTGGATGAACTTTCCTCAAAATCTCTTGACGGGCCACTTAATGAAGTTGTAAAACTTTCATCTAGCATTTTATTGCCCAATGCCTGCATCGCCTTAACACCGTCGCCTGTTGTCATACCTGGGGCTAACGATGCAGAAACTGTTGCTGACTTAAACCTGTTATAGTGGTATAATTGAGGCGGATTACTACTCTCCTCCAAACTCACCACACTGCTTAATTGAATACTTTCTCCGCGGTTGTGTTTAATATAATATTTATTCAAGTCGGTAGGTTCATCGCGACTTTCCCTGTCCATCTGCCCAATGATCTGGTATTGTTTGCCATTCATAAGAAAATAACCGAGTCGGCCACCACTCAATGCTGCCTGTAGTGTCTGTGCCACATCCTGCACACTTAAACCCAAGTCCTTGGCCTTAATCCTGTCTATTTTAACCTGCAATTCCGGTTTGTTAAATTTAAGGTTAGCATCTACTGCCTGGAAGGTCGGATCCTTGCGTGCCTCTGCCAAAAATTTTGGGAGCACTTCTTTTATTTTATCAAAATCAAGGTTTTGTAATACATACTGCACTGGCAAAGCTCCTCTTGAACCAAAACCCACACTGATGGTTTGTTCCTGGATGAGGAATACCCTTCCATCATTAAAAGCCCCTAGTTTTGAATTTACGCGGTTTACAATCTCATCTTGTGAATTGTTCCTTTCACTCGGATTAGAAAGTACCACTCTTCCAAAAGCACTGTTGACACCACCGTTTCCAAATCCTGCATTAGTAGCAGCAAACACAAATTCTCGCTCAGGAATACTGTCATAAAAATATTCTCCTAACTGAGAAACATAATTATCCATATAATCGAAGGCTGTTCCTTCTGGTGCTGTAATGTTAAACCTAAATTGACTTTTATCTTCAAGAGGTGCCAACTCAGTTTGCAAACGGTTATACACAAAAAATATAATGACTGCGCAAGCAACTATTATAGGCCAGGCCATCCATCTGATCTTCATAAAAGCAGTAAGACTATTCCTGTAACCATTTTCGAGGCCAACAAAGAAAGGTTCTGTTTTGGTATAGAACCACGAAGGCTTTGGATTTTTTCTATTCATCAAAACATTCAATACCGGTGTTAATGTCAGTGAAACAAAAGCAGAAATAATAACAGCACCGGCTACAACTATTCCAAATTCTTTAAATAAACTACCTACAAATCCCTGTATAAAAATGATGGGTAAAAACACAACTGCCAAAGTCAGTGAAGTAGAAATAACCGCAAAGAATACTTCCTTGGAACCCTCTCTTGCTGCCTGTTTTATATCCATGCCTCCTTCCAATTTTCTAAAAATATTTTCCGTAACTACTATACCATCATCTACCACTAACCCTGTTGCCAAAACAATTCCTAAAAGGGTTAAAACATTGATACTAAATCCTGCCAAATACATAATGAAAAAAGCACCTACCAATGAAACCGGAATATCAATTAAGGGTCTGAATGCAATGCTCCAGTTTCTGAAAAAGAAATACACCACCAATACGACCAGCACTAGTGAAATTACCAAAGTTTCCTCCACTTCTTTTAGTGCCCGCCTTACATTATTCGTATTGTCTAGCACTACGGTGAAAATAATATCTTCGAACCCTTTTTGTTTCTTAATCTGTTCAAGCCTTTTGTTAAATTCATCGGATATTTTTATAAAGTTAGCACCCGGTTGGGGTGCAATACCACATGCTACGACATTTACGCCATTGAGCCTGAATCCAACTTCTTCTGATTCACTGCCCAACCTCACCTCGGCCACATCACCTAGCCGGACAATGCCAGTTGCGTCCTCCTTTAAAATTAATTGTCTGAAATCATTTTCACTGGTTAATCGCCCCACTGTTTTAACAATTAATTCGGTATTGTTACCATAAACTTTACCTCCGGGCAATTCTATATTTTCTTTATCAAGCGTGTTTTTAACATCTGCTACCGTTACGCCAAAGGCATGCATCTTGTCTGGATTGTAATTGATACGCATGGCATGTTTTCGCAATCCAAAGATATTTACACCGCTGACATCGGGTATGGTCTGTAGTTTTTCCAGCAACACATTTTCTGCAAAATCGCTTAATTCAATAATGCTTTTTTCCTTGCTCTGCACAGATAAAATAATGATGACATCACCACTCGCATCTGCTTTGCTGATAACAGGCGGTGCATCAATATCTGCAGGCAATTGTCGCAATGCCTGACTTACTTTATCCCTTACATCGCTTGCCGCATTATCTAGGTTTACATCCAAATTAAATTCTACTGTTACATTGCTAGTGCCTTGGTTACTGGATGAAGTTATGGTACGGATACCTTGGATACCGTTCACCGCTTTCTCAATAGGTTCCGTAATCTGGCTCTCAATAATATCTGAATTGGCCCCGGTATAGGAAGTCCTTACTGTAATATTTGGCGGGTCAATGGCAGGATATTCTCTTAAGCTTAAGAATTTATATGCTACAGCACCGAACACTAAGATGAGAATACTACATACCGTTGCAAATACAGGTCGCTTTAAACTAAATTCAGAAATGTTCATCCGTTTTGCCGTTAAGATTTAACATTTTTAATTTTCACTAGCACATCAGGTTTTAAAAATAGTATGCCTTTAATGGCAAAAGTATCTCCTTGTTCCATACCCGACAGTATCTCAACTTTCTCTTCATTTCTAAATCCTGTTTCTATAATGGTGAACTTTGCTTTACCTCCCTTTATTAATACGATTTTCTTGTTTCTGGTATCTGGAATAATGCAGTTGGAAGGCACAAGAATTGCAGGTTTACCTTTTCCATTGTCTATCGTTATTTTGACAAAGGCACCTGGATTTAGTTTAGCTCCATCGCCACTCAATACCGCCCTTACTTTAATATTTCTAGTAGCTGTATTGATTTGTGGTTCAGTAGCTATAATTTTTGCTCTTAAGGGCTCCTTGCTGCTACCGGAAATAACATTTACCTCATCTCCTGTTTTAACAATAGCTGCGTAATTTTCAGGTAAAACGAAATCGATTTTAAGTGTATTGGTTTGTTGCAGTGTGGCAATGATATTTGATTGGGTAACATAAGCCCCTTTGCTTACGGAGCGCAAACCGATTGTACCTGTAAATGGCGCCCTTATTTCTGTTTTTCTGATTTGCGCTTTTGTAAAATCTATATCAGCCCGCACATTATTCACCTGGTTAAGGGCAAGGTCATATTCCTGCTGGTTTAAGCCATTCAAAGTCAATAAGGATTTTAGACGCTTTTCAGTACTCAAGGCTATTTGCAATTGTGCCTCATATTTTTTAAGTTGTGCTTGTAAATCATCGTCATATAATTTAACCAGCAAAGTGCCTTCAGCAACTTGTTTTCCTTCTTGAATATTCAATAATACAATCCTGCCATTGGCTTCGGGTCTTAATTCTACAAACTCATTGGCTAATACAGTGCCATTGGCTTCAATTGTATTGGTAAAATTTTCGAGTTTTGCCACAGAAACATCAATGCTGACAGGTGCATTTGCTTTGCTTTTATCTTTAGTGTTTTTATTGCTATTCCCACAAGCATAAAGTAGTAGGAGTATAAGAAGGTAAGTGCTATTTTTAGAAATCATTAGACCGTAGGATTGGGTTATATAACAGTTCAAACATTACAAATGTTCAATTTAATTAAAGGGTTCAAATTTAAGGGAATAAAAGTAATGTGCAGGTATAGTAAAACTGAATACCAATATTTATTCAAACTATCCTGAAAATTAGTATAATAAATGTGCATGCACTCCTTGGACAATCGCAAATGGGGAAGGTTTAATGGAAGAGGATAATAGGCAATTTGCAATGAGCAATAGGCAATGAGCAATAGGCAATGAGCAATAGGCAATTTGCAATTTGCAATGAGCAATAGGGAATGGGCAA
>JBBQIF010000049.1:0-11760 GCA_038324665.1 Bacteroidia bacterium | reverse complement strand
GGATTAAGTAATAACGAGATTGGCGAACGCCTGTTCGTTTCTCTTAATACGATTAAAACGCATTGTTCTAATTTATTTGACAAATTGGATGTAAAACGCAGAACGCAGGCGATAGAAAAGGCAAAAAGGCTTTCATTGATTCCTTAATTCCAAAGTACTAAAGCTAAGTTGTTTAATCAAAATCACCCTTAAGTATGAGTGGCAAAATATAACAAAACAGCAGATTTGCAGCTATCAATAAATAAAAAATAAAGATGAAAAAAGTAGTAATTGTTTGCGGTCTCATAGCAGGTCTTATTTGCACCGCCTGGATGCTAATCTCCATCATGAAAATGTATGAAATGACCGGCGACTTTGAGAATGGGATGCTATATGGATTTGCTTCCATGATACTTGCTTTCTCACTGATTTTTGTAGGTATCAAAGTTTTTAGGGACAAATACAACCAAGGACAAGTTACTTTTGGCAAAGCATTTCTGATTGGTTTGTACATCAGCCTAATTGCCTCCTCCATGTATGTCATAGCCTGGATGATAGATTTTCATTATTTTATCCCTGATTTTATGGACAAATATACGGCACACGAATTGGCAAAGATGAAAACGGATGGCGCCAGCGTGGCTGATATTGCTAAAAAAGCAAAAGATATGGCGGAGATGGCTGAAAATTATAAAAACCCTATCGTAAGGATACTTTATACTTATATGGAGATATTGCCGGTTGGCATATTAATTTCTTTGATTAGTGCTGTTATCCTGAAAAAGAAAGCAAACGTCAACCCAAAGATTTTATAATTTTACAAATTAAATTCTTGAAAATATAAATTAGTATCTGTACACAAAGTGTTGAGTCTGACTAGAAAGTTCGATGACAAGGCATGCGAAGTCAAATAAAAGCGGAGTCCGCCGCGGCGGATGAGCATTTTGGTTGACTAGCATAACGCAGTTAGGGAGCTTTATAGACAGACCTCAATTACATATTCCGTCTATACTGCCCACCCACTTCGAATAAAGCGTGGGTAATCTGCCCCAACGAGCATGTTTTACAGGTATCCATCAACGCTTCAAAAAGATTGCCATTCTTAATCGCTACTTCTTGTAAATGCCTTAATTCCTTTGAGGTATTTTCTTGGTTGCGCTCTTGTAGAGCCTTCAACATACTAATCTGGTATTGTTTTTCTTCTTCGGTAGCACGAATTACTTCTTTTGGCAATACTGTAGGTGAACCTTTGCTGCTTAAGAATGTATTCACACCAATAATTGGGAACTCACCTGTATGTTTTAGTGTTTCGTAATACAAACTTTCCTCCTGTATTTTTCCGCGCTGATACATCGTTTCCATTGCACCCAACACACCTCCTCTTTCACTTATTCGGTCAAATTCGGCTAATACTGCATCTTCTACAAGGTCCGTCAATTCTTCAATGATGAACGATCCCTGGATAGGGTTTTCATTTTTCGCCAAGCCTAATTCACGGTTAATAATTAATTGTATGGCCATTGCCCTACGCACAGATTCCTCTGTCGGAGTGGTAATTGCCTCATCGTAAGCATTGGTGTGCAAACTGTTGCAATTATCATAAATGGCATACAAAGCCTG
Organism: Bacteroidia bacterium; assembly: GCA_038324665.1. Lineage (GTDB taxonomy): Bacteria > Bacteroidota > Bacteroidia > NS11-12g > UBA955 > JABMMZ01. The sequence goes on along the minus strand of JBBQIF010000049.1, from coordinate 10,161 downwards.
AAGTGTTGTTCTAATATCGTTAAAATCAATTTCCTGGGCATGTAAACTCCTTCCGCTAGTTTGAATATGGTACTTCAGCATCTGACTGCGCTCGTCGGCACCATACTTATTCTTCATTGCCTTGGCCCAAATTTTTCTGGCCACCCTTCCTATCACAGCATACTCAGGGTCTATACCATTGCTAAAAAAGAAGGATAAATTTGGTCCAAATTCATTGATATCCATTCCTCTACTCAGGTAATATTCTACAAATGTAAAACCGTTTGCCAGTGTAAATGCCAGTTGAGAAATAGGATTAGCACCTGCCTCGGCTATGTGGTATCCACTGATTGACACTGAATAAAAATTCCTTATTTTTTTATCAATGAAATATTCTTGCACATCACCCATTAAGCGCAATGCGAATTCTGTGCTAAAAATACAGGTATTCTGGGCTTGGTCTTCTTTCAATATATCTGCCTGTACAGTTCCCCTCACTTGGGTTAAGGTCGCTATTTTAATCTCTTGGTACTTATCTGCAGGTAACACTTGGTCGCCTGTGACACCTAATAACATCAAGCCCAAACCATCATTACCAGTCGGCAATTCTCCCTGATATTGTGGCCTTTCCTGATTCTTAGCCTTAAAAATAGCTTCCATCTTTTTATTTACCTCTTTTTCTAAACCATTGGCCTTAATGTACAATTCACATTGCTGATCAATGGCCGCATTCATGAAATAACCCAACAGCATTGGTGCCGGACCATTAATTGTCATGGAAACAGAGGTCATTGGGTTGGCCAAATTGAATCCACTGTATAATTTCTTGGCATCATCCAAGCAGCAAATACTAACGCCCGAATTGCCAATTTTACCATAAATATCAGGCCGGATATGGGGATCGTTGCCATATAAAGTAACACTGTCGAAGGCAGTTGACAACCGCTTGGCTGGCAAACCCGCACTCACATAGTGAAAACGCCTGTTTGTCCTTTCGGGGCCTCCTTCACCGGCAAACATTCTGGCAGGGTCCTCTCCTTCTCTTTTAAATGGATATATACCTGCTGCAAATGGAAATTGTCCAGGAACATTTTCCTGTAATTGCCATCTCAATCTATCGCCCCAAGCCTTAAACTTAGGCATTGCAATCTTTGGTATTTGGGTATGACTTAAACTCTCCACATGTGTCTTTATGCGGATTTCCTTGTTGCGCACCTTGAATATGTAATCTTCATTCTTGTATTTTTCCACAAGGGCATCCCAATTGCTTACCAGGTCCTTATTTTCAGGACTTAATTTCCTTTCCAGTAGCAGCAATTGTTGCTCCAGCGCTTCCACTAATGATTTATCTGACATTTCCGTTGATGGCATAATTTAATGAGCAAAGGTAATAAAATGTATTAACACCAAAGTGAAACTTTGGAATGAATTAAATTAAGATATGAATTATTAACTAGAACCTGACGTGCTAAAGCTGTCAGTATTAGTTCGACTGTCCAATTATAGACCTAAAGGTGCAATAAATGAAGTCTCACTAATAAAGAAATTGAAAAATTGAACCCAAAGTTTAAATGGTAAATATCTTCTGAAATTCACTAAATAACTCCTTATTTTTGCCCCATGATCCAAAGAATTCAAAGCCTCTACCTGGCCGGTATATTTATTATCGCTTCAGCACTGATTTTTATAAACCCTCTTATCTTTGAAGGAATAGACCATCAAAATAAAACCGAAAATTATTCTGTCACTATCCAGGAAACCAATTTCCATTCCTGGTTACAAGAAGGACATATAACGATATTCAATGCACTATTAATTGGCTGCATATCAATTGCAGGATTTCTGGCCTTAATTTCTGTCTTTTTATACAAAAACCTACGGATTCAGCAAATATTGACTATGCTTAATTTTATCTTCATAGTTGCGCTTTTTTTTTCAATCTATTTAGCTTTTCCTAATGCTAACAAAGGGTTTGAAGGCTTCTATGTAACTTATTATACATTTCCCCTTATTTCACCTGTTTTAATGCTTCTTTTCAATTATTTGGCATTGAGGAATATCAAGAAAGACCGTGAATTACTGGCCTCTTCAGACCGATTGAGGTAGGATTTTAAACCTTTGAATTATTCTAAATTAGAACAATGTAGAAAAAATGCTGATTTTTTTTTTACAATTCATCAAAAATAACAATAAATTTGCGCACAACTTAAAAAAGGCCATTTCAAGTTTTATTACAAGAATGAACACAACAACCAAAAACATTTTCAAACTTGCATTAGTAGCAATTATTATATGCTTTGCTGCTTCTCTAATTTCCAAGTCCGTTGATATCCAACACTTTAATATTGAAAATTATTCTGCTGAAAAACCATTATTTGGTGCAGACGAGTACAAATATGAAGCTGCAAAGGAAGTTCCGGCTAATGATGCCGTGGCTAGCAGGATAAAATGGTCTTTACTACTGTTTGTCATTTTATTGGTACTTGTCCTTGCAAATGCATTTGATATTAGTGCTTTAACTTCGAAAATTACCGGAAGGCAAACCATTAACTCCAATAATGTCAACAAATGGATGATGCTCATTTTTTTAGTCGTAGGTTTATCTGCCGTTGCCTGGGAATATGTTGAGCATGGTAAGTTAATCCTTTATGGTAATGCCTCTAGCGAACATGGCGCGATATACGACAGCATGTTCAATATTACGGTAATTATTACCACTATTGTATTTGTTATTACCCAAATACTATTATTTTATTTCCCATTCAAATATGCCAAGAAAGAAGGCCGTAAGGCATTATATTACGCCCACAATAATCGTCTTGAGGTTTTTTGGACAATTATTCCTGCCATTGTCCTCACCTTATTGGTTTTAAGAGGTCACCAAACATGGCGTTCGATTGTATATGCAGATATGGACGGCAGTAAATCCACCAATATCGAGATTTTTGCTTTTCAGTTTGGTTGGAATGCAAGGTATGCTGGTGAAGATGGTAAATTAGGTGTTTGTGATTATAAATTTATTTCAGGTAAAAACAAACTGGGCCTTGCCTACGAACCTGAAGTGGATTCATTACTTGTGGAATTGAAAGCCGCAATTGTTGCTGATAGTTTAAGTATAAAAAATTTACCCACAACACTTGACAACCTGAAAGCAGATTTTAAAGTTGCTAAGGATTATCAGAATGATGAAGCTTGCGAGTCTATTTCCAAAGAAATTGAAGAGATAACATGCGGTGACAGGTTAGATGAATTACATGCTTCCATCAACAGAAAATCGAAACAAGTAGAACGTATCATAGCCATCAAGAAAAACCCTAAAGTGTATGCCAATTTCTTTACAAAAACGGAGGAAGATGATATTATTACACAGGAGTTGCACTTAGTAAAAGACAAACTGGTGACCTTTAAATTCCGTTCAAGAGATATTATTCACAGTGCTTGGTTACCACATTTCCGTGTACAGATGAATGTAGTGCCCGGTATGCCAACTAGGTTTACTTTTATGCCAACCAAAACAACCAGGGAAGCTAAAAATGAGAATGGTGAAAGTTTTGATTATTATTTATACTGTAATAAAATTTGCGGTACTTCTCACTATAACATGAAGATGAAAGTAATTGTTGAATCACAGCAAGAAGTAGATGCCTGGCTTAAAACCCAGCAACCAGCTTTTAAGCCAATGGCTGCCACTCCCGTAATACCGGCAGTCGATATAAAAGATTCTATTTCCATCATAGGTAAAGATTCCGCAAAAAAGAAATTAGCACTTAAATAAACCACCATCAACTAACTGTTAAGCAATAAAACGAATAGCCTATATCCTTAAAATGAGTACAGAAACGCTAACCGCCACACACACACATCACGACGAACATGCTCACCACGAGCATCACGAATCATTTATCAGAAAGTACGTTTTTAGTATGGACCATAAAATGATCTCTAAGCAATTCCTGATCACAGGGATTATTATGGGTTGTTTAGGTATGATAATGTCCTTGTTATTCAGGATGCAACTAGCATGGCCTGAAGAATCATTTGGATTCCTTGAAACCTTACTAGGCAGATGGGCCAAAGGGGGCAAGATTGATCCTAATTATTATATGGCATTGGTTACCATTCACGGTACAATCATGGTATTCTATGTTTTAACTGCAGGCTTAAGCGGTACCTTTAGTAATTTACTGATTCCTTTACAATGTGGTTCTAGGGATATGGCATCTCCATTCTTGAATATGCTCTCTTACTGGTTCTTCTTTACATCTTCAATTGTATTATTGTCTTCTTTCTTCGCCGAAACAGGCCCTGCTTCTTCTGGTTGGACAGTTTACCCTCCACTAAGTGCACTTCAGAAGGCAATGCCCGGGTCCGGCTTAGGAACGACACTTTGGCTGGTTGCCATTATATTGTTTATTGTTTCCGCTTTATTAGGTGGTATTAATTATATTGTAACTGTCTTGAACATGCGTACCAAAGGCATGTCAATGAACAGGTTACCTTTGACTATTTGGGCGTTTTTATTAACTGCATGCCTTGGCCTGTTATCATTCCCAGTATTATTAGGTGCAGGTTTATTCCTTATATTTGATAGGAGTTTCGGTACAAGTTTTTACTTAAGTGATATATACCTAAATGGTATTGGCGCTTTAACCAATAGTGGAGGAAGTCCTGTAATGTACCAGCACTTATTCTGGTTCTTAGGTCACCCTGAAGTTTATATCATCATATTACCAGCCTTCGGAATCACTTCAGAAGTTATTGCGACTAATGCGCGCAAACCAATCTTCGGATACAGCGCAATGGTAATCTCATTATTAAGTATTGCTGTCCTTTCATTCCTTGTATGGGGTCACCATATGTTTATCACGGGGATGAATCCTTTCCTTGGAACGCTCTTTATGTATGTAACGCTCATTATAGCAGTGCCCTCGGCAGTCAAGACTTTTAACTATCTAGCCACATTGTGGAAGGGTAATATTAGGTTTACCCCTGCTATGCTGTTCGCAATTGGACTTGTATCTTTCTTTATTTCAGGTGGATTAACCGGTATATATTTAGGTAATGCGGCTCTGGATATTCAGATGCACGATAGTTATTTTGTGGTTGCCCACTTCCACCTTGTAATGGGTAGTGCCGCCATATTCGGTATGTTCAGTGGTATTTACCATTGGTTCCCTAAAATGTTCGGTAAGATGATGAATAATACTTTGGGTAGTATTCACTTTTGGATGACCTTTGCTTCTGCCTATATGGTTTTCTTCCCAATGCACTTTATGGGATTGGCTGGTGTACCCCGCAGGTATTACCAGTTCTCCTTAATCCCTGAATTTGGCATTTGGGTGAATGTAAATATTTTTATCACTGTTTCTGCCTTAATGGGTGGTACTGCTCAACTCTTATTTCTTTATAATTTCTTTTACAGTATTTTCAAAGGTAAACCTGCCACAGAAAATCCATGGGGATCTAATACTATTGAATGGAGCACCACAGTAAAACATGTACATGGCAATTGGCATGGACCAACTCCTACAGTTTACAGAGGACCTCACGAATACAGCAGGCCAGACAGGGAACTCGATTATTTTCCGCAACATGAACCAGGTAACGGAGAACCAGTTCATTACGAAGCACCTGAAACTGAAGTTCAGAAGTCTTATTCTACAGATAGTCATGACAAGCCTTCAAAAGTTTTCTTCTCCTCATTTGCCCACCTTTTCCAATTAAGGAAAGCATAATATTTAGTGTAATTTTGAGTTTAACTCAAAAGGATCAGACTAAAAAATAATGAATTTTAAGATTTTAAACCGAAGATTTGGACTGTTAACCATCTCTTCGGTTTTTTTATTATTAATAGCTGGCGGTGTTGTAAGGAGTACCGGAAGTGGTATGGGTTGCCCCGACTGGCCTAAGTGCTTTGACAAATATATTCCTCCCACCAATATCAATCAATTGCCACCGAATTATAAGGATGCCTATTTAGAGAAACGACTTAAAAAAACAGAAAAATTTGCAAGATTAATTAGAAAAATGGGATTTAGCAAGGAAGCGGATCTGTTACTCAAAGACCCGTCCTTATACATTCCTGAAGATTTTAATACCTTGAAAGCCTGGACGGAATACATCAATAGATTGGTAGGTGCTCTATCAGGCGTATTCGCTTTGGGTTTCTTTATCACTTTATTTAAAGCAAGGTATAGCTCTCACAAAACGAAATTCTGGTTTGGCATCATAGGTTTTATCCTGATGCTTTTTAACGGCTGGTTAGGAAGTATAGTGGTGGCCACTAACCTTTTTCCTTTTCTTGTTACCATTCATTATTTAGCGGCATATGCTACATTGGCCTTTTTTATGATGAGTGTGCTGAGCGCTGAAACTGGTCCTTTAAATATCAATCTAAAAAAATTCAAATGGTTTTATCTTTCCCTGATGATATTCACTCTGGTGCAAATAAGTTATGGCACACAATTGCGCCAACTTAGTGATATTGCCATTAAAACAGAGCGTTTATATCCAAATGGCGAGTTAAATACTGATTCACTTGGATCTGTCTTCACAACACATCAAATCTTTGCCATTTTATTGATTATACTTAGCCTTATACCTGTCTTAAAATTATGGAATCGCTCAGATAAAAAATGGCGCGGCATTATAATAGCTATTCCTGTTACCTTCATTATCCAATACATAAGCGGTGTCTTAAACTTAAGATTTAAATTTCCATTCGTCCCGCAGGTGTCACATATATTTTTTGCGGGTGTAATTTTTGGTCTTTCGTTGTATATTTGCATCGCTAATTTTTCTTCCCGCACCAACGCTTCATCCTTTGCAAAATCAAATTGAAAATATCATGAAACCTGAACCTCTGAGCAAAGCTTTTTTTAAGGATTACATGCTGCTGAGTAAATTCAGGTTGAGCACCACTGTAGTTGGAACAACAATTATCGCATATTTCCTTGGACTCAATAAAACTGGCCTTCCTGTTGATTGGATAGTTTTATTCGGGCTGACTTTAGGGGGCATGTTAGTAACCTCTTCTGCCAATGGATTTAATCAGATTTACGAAAAGGACCTTGACAAATTGATGACAAGGACCCAGGACAGGCCGGTGGCCAATGGCCGAATGTCCGTTAATGATGCCATGGTTTTTAGTGTTGTTACTGGAATATTAGGGTTGTTAGCGCTTGCATTTTACACTAATATTTATTGCGCATTCTTAGGCTTAATCTCTCTGCTAACCTATACCTTGTTTTATACCCCTTTAAAAACAATAACGCCTATGGCCGTCTTTATAGGTGCCATCCCCGGTGCTATTCCTCCGGCCATTGGCTGGGAAGCTGTTGGGGGAGGTTTGATATCGGGGGATTTTCATTCTATTGCTTTTATCTTATTCCTCATACAATTTTTCTGGCAATTCCCTCATTTCTGGGCAATTGCATGGATGCTGGAAGATGATTACAGAAAAGCAGGCTATACACTTTTACCAAACTATGCGGGGCGCACCAAAAGGAATGCATTTCAAACAATCACCTATTCCATTATGCTGATTATCGTAAGCCTTTACCCGGTAATAGCCATTAAAGAGTTCACCAGTTATTATAGCCTTTTTATCATCATTCCTTGTGGAGGTTATCTGCTCTTCAGAGCATTCGGTCTTTACCGCAAGATGACGATTGAAAGTGCCCGTTCGCTCATGTTTGCTTCCTTAATTTATATGCCTGCAGTTTTACTTAGTTATTTATTCAATTAATTTATGTCACCAACCACCATTCAACAGAAAAACACCTCGAAAGAATTCAGCCCCAAAACCTTTATGATATGGCTATTTATGGTTGCCAGTACTATGTTATTCCTTGCTTTTTGTAGTGCCTATTTTGTTCATAAGGGCGATGGCATGTTGAATAATGCCTGGTTGAAATTTGATTTACCATTTGAATTCTGGCTAAGTGCAGGTATTGTTATTATTTCTAGCATATTTATGCAACTAGCCTATCGCGCAGCCCGAAAGGATGATATATACAGGATTCCTTCACTTTTAACAATAACACTTATCTGTGGTTTCGCCTTTTTAATATCTCAATTCTTCGGTTGGTTGAACCTTATGGACCGGGGTTTATTCTTTTCCAATGCCGAACCTGAAGGCATTTCCGCTTCTTTTGTATATGTTATCAGTGCGGTGCACTTTGTGCATATCTTCGGGGGATTAGGTCTCTTAACCGTTGGTATCATTAGAGCTTCTAGATTGCAAATCCATAAAAAAAACATGGTGTTTATAAATATTTGCAAAACATATTGGCATTTTTTAGGATTACTATGGATTTTGTTGTTATTATTTCTTTATTTCGCATAATTATTATCAGCTAAAACAGAAATGTCTAATTCAACAGCAGTATCTACCAAAACATGGGCCGGTGGCCGATCGCCCTTCAATGTAAGTTACGGGAAATTGATGATGTGGGTCTTCCTACTATCAGATGCATTCACTTTTACCTCCCTTTTGGTGGGTTATGGTGCCATCCGATTTAGTTATTCGGGCTCCTCTACCCCTTGGCCTGAACCTTCCGCAATTTTTAATCATTTTCCGTTTGCTCATGGTTTTTACCTGCCATTGTTGTTCGTGAGTTTAATGACCTTTATTTTGATTTTTTCTTCTGTTACAATGGTATTGGCTGTTGAAGCGGGTCACAGGAAATCAAAAGCGGAGGTTTCCAAATATATGTTATTAACCATCCTTGGCGGTGCTGCGTTCTTAGGTTGTCAAGCCTGGGAATGGACGCAGTTCATTGGAGAAGGCGGAAGGCTTGATACCAATAATTTTGGTATTACAGAACAGGGATATCAACACCTGAAAGTTGAAGGCTTGTTCGGGCACCATTTCCATTGGGCCGATGGCGACCGTCAGCCTGGACCTGTTCCATTTGCTTCACTTTTCTTTATAGTTACAGGATTCCATGGATTCCACGTATTGAGCGGTGTGGTGATTAACATCATTATCTGGCTGAATGTTGTACGCGGCACTTACGATCGCAGAGGTCACTATGAAATGGTCGAGAAAGTAGGCCTTTACTGGCACTTTGTTGATCTGGTTTGGGTATTTGTATTCACATTCTATTATTTAATCTAATTTATTAAAACACTTTTATAATCATGAGCAACGAACATCATCACGAAGCAGTTAAGGGCGATTACATCCCGGAAACTTATATCCCACACCCTGAAACACACGGTACCAAAACATTATGGAAGGTATTTTTTATTTTACTTTTCATTACTATCATAGATTTTATCATTTATTTCCAGTTTGAGCCAAGTATATACAAAAACATTGTTTTCGTTGCATTGGGAATTGTAAAAGCCATATTAATCGTAGGTATCTTTATGCACCTTACTTATGAGGCTACATTTTTGCGATGGATGATAGCCTTGCCTGCTGCTATATTTATCTCTTATTTTGCATGGCTATTATTGCTGGAAGGCAATTTCGTCAGTACTTACTAATTAAATGGACCACAATATTAAGAAACGCCCAAACTTTAAAGTTGTGGGCGTTTTGTTTTTAATTATTGTAGCACCTGTTTTGTGGATTATGCTGAACAAGACTGGGGAACATTTTTCCAGACCTTTACCTATATTAGGAGAAAGAGATTTAGCCCCGAATGGTGATACAATCTACCATACTATTGACAATTTCAGACTTCTGAACCAGAAAGGCGATAGTGTTACACTCAAAGACTTTGAAGGAAAGATTCTGTTGGTTAATTTCTTTTTTGCAAGTTGCGAGACCGTTTGCCCAAAAATGAACCAATTCATCTCCCAGCATATTTACCATGAATTTGAAAAAGACCCTTCTATTCAATTCATCAGTTTTACCGTTGATCCGGAAAACGACAGCCCCAAGGTACTTCTAAATTATGCCAATATGCTACATGCCAAATACCCCAACTGGCAATTCCTTACCGGCAACAAAAAGAAGATATACGACTTGGCACTCACCAGTTTCGAGATTCCAGGTGCCCACGATGCACATCAGGGCCTCTTTCATAGCGACATGGTGGTTCTGGTTGACAAAGAGCTGCGCCTTAGAGGAGCTTTTTCAACAGGAGGGCAGAGTGATAAAAGTGAGATAATTGACGCCGTAAGGGCACTTAAATTGGAATACAAACCAAAAACAAAGAAATGATCCCC
>JBBQIF010000048.1:0-11800 GCA_038324665.1 Bacteroidia bacterium | reverse complement strand
ATAACCATTTTTATAATCTTTATTCATCTTTTCAAGTAGGACACCGGTATAGGGCAGAACGCTGCACGATTTATTCAAAGTTTTCCAGTAAAATAGTCTAGATGAGTAGGATAATTTGTTGCCAAATTCATATTTATCATGGTTTTCATAATTCAGGCGATATTGCACGTCATTGCTTAAACCTAATCTATTATGCCTTACGGTGTATTGGATATTGAACAAATAATCGAATGAACCACTGCCGGGCTGCAAAGCAATATTTGTTAGAATGCCATTCTGCGCCAGGTTACTCTTGCCTGTAGGTAACTTAATACCGGCTCCTGCCAGTAATAAATGTTTCCATTTAAGCGAATCCTTGTTCACATTGATTAATTTATAATTAATGGTAATGGAGGCATCTCCCAACCCATTGGCTCTGTAAGTTGTTAATCCTTCTACTTGGGTTTTAAAATTATAAGGCAGGATAGCTATAAGCTGAATTCTTTTCTTAAGATAAAATCTTCCCCATAATTCGGCGGAGGTGCTTGTTTCGCGGTTAATATTCCACGGCTCACCAATATGATTAGAATTAAATCGGGCATAAGTACCCCTAATGCCAATAAAGTTCTTTTGAAACTGAGGTAAAATGCTGGAGCCATTGCCAATACTGCATCCGCAAATATCACATGCTTGTATATTAAATTGGTTGATAAGCCCAATGAGGCCTATCAGAATTGTTTTTTTCAAAATTGTAAATTTTAAGTTGGAACAAGTGCATTGGCTTAATGCCATTTTATAATGCTCTCACTATCCAAAATGGATAGGATAGCTTGGGCACAAGGGGCTTGTTCTGGGTAAATAAAAGAAAACGAGAGCTTAAAATTTACAAGGTAGGTGGTTGAAAAACCTTAGAGATAAATCTAAAGGAGTAGGCGTCATTTGAGTTGTCGAACACAGGAACTTTAGTTGAAAATAAATTAACTGAATAGGTTAAGAAAGCGGAAAGAAACATCTCAAAATCTTTGTACATTACCTTACTCGGCAATTCTTCCTTAGTATGCTTATTGATCTTATTCAGTTGCAGCCCTAGGTAGCACTTGCCGTTACAGTTTAATTCAGGCTTGTTTTTGTTGATACAGCAATCAGCGGTTATCTGCTCTGTATTTTGCCAATAGCAGAATATAATCGATGCTTTGAAAATGCTGTTGCTGGCAAATAGGAATAATAGCAATATGCTGATGGATTGTTTCAAAAACAGTGCAAGTTTACACTAATTATCTTAGAAATACTATGATTTATGAACTTTGAAGAGGGCTTGTATCAAATTACTTAGACTTATTTTTCTCTGTTTTTTGAGATGTTCTCAATTTGTGAAGTTTACACCTGTGCTAATTGCCGTATTGGGATAAAAGAGTGAAGCATATTTCAGAATCATGAGGTTCCTTAACTTTTTCCTTTCTTTGTTACACAGCAGCTATATTGTTGACCTCTAATTGGTGGATTTTAAGGTTTACACCAACTAATTGACTTTTATTAATTGTTTAATTATGTAATTCATTGCGTTTGAAACTACAAAACAAGAAATTCTGTGTAGTTTCAAATGGAGTTATATGGTCTTCTGTTACACATTTTATCTTTTGGAATCCATTCTGTAGTTGTTGTTGTAATTCGCCTTCGGTGTATTGGTGAACATCGAGCATACTACATTTCTTAGGACCTTTGTCCGAGAATGTCCCGATAACCATATAACTATTTACAGCCTGCCTTGCTGTTGTAAGATAGGTATTCATATCATCAGTAATTGTTAAAAAGTGAAAAGTGGCTCTATCATGCCAACAATCGTATGAAGTTAAGGGATGGAAATCCGTTACGTCACTTACGATCCATTTCACCTTTTTTGCGTTATCTCCAAGTCGCTGTTTAGCCCTTTCAATGGCAGTCTCTGAAATATCTAGAATAGTAATATTTTCGAAACCTTCCTCAAGCAAATAATCAACCAATTTACTATCACCTCCTCCAATATCAATAATGCTAGCTTTCTTTGATAAATTAAAACTATGAATAAAGTCCAAGGATGTTTTTGGGATTTCTTGTGTCCAACTTACTTCGTTGGGTTGTTTAGTTGTATAAACATTTTCCCAATGTTCTTTTCTTGTTGTCATGATTATTTTATTCTGTAACTAATTTTTTACCTTCCAATAGATGACTGATCATTTAATCAGTATTTACAAATGTATTTCTTTAATCCGCAATAATTTAATTTTCTTGAAAAATAATTTTACTTACTAAAGTACTATTAACTGTCTGAACATTAATAATGTATATTCCCGATTTAATACCATGTAAAGAAATGACTGCATTTGAATCTTGTATATCCAAATGACTTTCATAAATAATTTGTCCAAGCATATTTTGAATGGTTACATCCGTTATATTTTCATTCGTTTTTATGCTAATTTGGTCATTGGTAGGGTTGGGGAAAATTAAAATACTGGGTTCTTTTCCGCTGTTAACCTTAATGGTGCTTGATTTAGTAATATTGACAGGAACTTTTTCAGTTCCCTGTATGACATTCGTGTTTAAACTTAAGAAATTAACTGTAATACTGTCTGAAAGTAACTTGTCAGGTACCATCATTACACCATACCTTTCTCCGGGTGAAACTACCACAGTATCCGTTCTTATCTTACCAGGTAGTGGTCTTCCATCGCTAGCAATTATAGTCGCATTTAGGCCTTTAGGGAAGATGACCTGATTATCTGAAAAGCCAATATTACATAATCTCAAATAGGTTGGCCTATTCACTGTTGCATTAATTTGTATAAGCGTATCGGCCCATATCTGCTGATGCGACTTTCCATTTACAAGAAAATAATCTGGCACATATTTTGGAATTATCAGCTTATCAGTTATAGGGTCATGCTGAGGAATAGTGTCATGCCAGCTTTTATCAATTTCACTCGTCAGCCATCCATAGTCCTTGTCAAAGGCAGGTCCATTTGTCCAGGCGGTTTTAACGCCATCCTTTGCCCTTATAATAATGAGGCCATACATGCCCATCTGTACATGTACCACATCCCCAACATGGCAATGATACACATAAGTGCCGGCATGCTTGGCTACAAAGGTATAGGTAGTATCTTGCAGGTGTTGAAGGAAAAAACTTGTCATGGGGTCACCATCATTACGGGTATCAACATCTAAGCCATGTAAATGGATTGTGTGGTGGTCGCTTTGTGAAATTGAAAGCGCATTGATAATAACTGTGTCGCCCTCATTGCAGATAATAGTTGGGGCAGGAATTTCCGGTTGTGCTGCCAATGCATCAGTTATGCCAAAAATTCGGGTTGTTTCTGAGTCCCATAAAGTAATAGTGCCGATATTACTCCTGAGGTATTTATTCAGATGAATCGTCTTTTGTGCAAAGGTATTCATAGCATAAAAACCAAGCACGAGGATAAAGATTTTTTTCATAGATTATTGAATTTTCATAATGATGAACATGCCACTAGGATGTTTACCGCCTCCTGAAACTGCTACAAGGTTATGGTCATGCACGCTGTATAATCCTACTTTGTCAGGAATCATTTCTAATAGGACACATTGCATACTGTTTAGCGGATATGTTTCTTTTATTGTATTATCTTGGATATAATTAGCGGAAGAAAATAAAACCCTGCTATGGAAACCGTGAAAATGGATGGAATGCTTCGATTGTCCGCTATTAGCAATAAATATATAAACGGTATCTCCAACATTAGCCAGAACCCTTGCAGTGGTGTCATTTTGAAGATCTGGGTAGCTTTTTCCATTAATCGTAAAATAATCAGGGTAATAGGTGCTCCAATCAACATTAAGATTGTTGGCAATATCCTTGTTATATGTTTTCTGGTGCTCCTTTAGGTTCCAGTAAAAGTTCTTCGTGTTTTTATGGTTATTTACACAAATCATTCCGCCAAGGCCCATATATCGGTTAAGTGGATACTGGAAATCATCATAAAATATATAAACGCCTTCTTTTGAAAAAGTTAATTTTTTTTGAAAGCTGTCTTTGGGATTCAACTGTATGGAGGCCATTGAGTAACCTTGTACCATAAAACCATGTACACTTGTGTCATTATTGATAACTGTAATTACAAGTGTGTCATTTGAACGCATATTAATTACTTCATTGGTAGGGCTATAGTTTTTGCTACCATTGAAGCTATAATATGGAAACTGAAGCGTGTCGACAGTTGTAAAGGTTCCATTATTAATGTACAACCTTTTATGTAGCTGTAAAGCATTGGCCGATTGTAAAAACCCCGACAGAGAAATGAGAATCGCAAGTGGGGCTATTATTTGTTTTTTAAATTTTTGTTGAAGCATAAAAAGGAAATTAATTAGCATTATAAATTTAACAGGTTGTGAATCTGCCAAATTGGTTTATATGAAATAAATGCCATCCATTATCAGGGTCCTCATATCTGGCATAACAATAGGTATTTAGCCAAGCATATAAATTGATAAAGTTGTTTAAGGATTGATGACACGGTTTAGTACTTAATGAATTTATGATAGATGGTAGCATCATTCCGAATAGATGTTAAAAAATAGATGCCCTTACTATAGGATGATACATCCACAATAGTATTGGCTCTATTTAATGTTATGGTTTCTATTGTTCTGCCAGTAGCATCAATAATTTTCACTTCAGATGAGATTGTATTTAACGTAGCGATATTAATAAGGTCAGTTGCAGGATTTGGGAAAATGCTGATTTCGAATGCTGACACTAATGGAGAAATATTACTAGTATTTCCTGCATTGATTATATAAGTGCAGGTATCTCCTTGACTGAATTTACCTTTTTCGTAAACATAGAATTTTGCCACTCCGATACCGCTATAGTTTTGTGGATTAACATCAAATCCTAAAAATCCCCTTCCGCCTTTAATGACTTCTGCCATCTGCGAAGAATCAGGAATTAAACCATAACATGTTCCAAGGTCACAGAGGGAATAATCCCAACCAACGGGCATATTAATGAAAAGTTTTTTCCATTGAAGTGTAATACTGTTACTGTCGATATTATCCTGATAAATGTTAAAAATGTTTAAAGTATTAGCAGGTGCAACTGCGTGTATTGTTTTAGAGGGACTGATGACATAATTCTTTTGTGCATTGGCAGAAAAGAGGTATAAGCCTACTAATGTGAAAATTAATCTAAGGTTCATTTTATTTGTATTTTTATTTAATATTTAAAGGAAGGAAAGGTAAACCCTCTACATCCATTTTTTTGATTTTTATTTGCAGCAGTCTGCTTCGCAACAATTATCGTTACAACAATCTTCTGTGCAGGTCTTCATTTCGCAGCATTTTGAATCAGGTATGCAATAGGCTGTAGTGCATACATAATTAGTAGAACCACATAGGCATGCTGCAATGCTTTTTGAGGATAAAGCGTAAACCGTTCCGCTTGCTATCATTATAATAGCAGAAGCAAAAATTAATATTTTCTTTTTCATTTTTTTAATGTTTCTATCACAAATAGTTACGGCAATGAATTTAAGTACAGAACAACAACCCGTATATTGTTTTCAAAATGGGATTAATCTTAAGGCAGTCTATTTTATCAAAATAGACTTGGGAGAGAAAAATCAAATTCTAAAAACCCCGTTCATCAGATAAACGGGTTGATTCCCAATAAGGGGAGGAACATGTTCTAAGGGGGATACAAAAAAATCACTTTCAAAGTATCGAATAATATTAGTTACTGGAATTATATATGAAAAGAATGAACAAACATTGAATTGCAGGAATGTATTGGATACAATTTGATGGGCTTTATGTAATTTAGGAGTAATGGACTTGTCGCTGCAACAATCACACTTCATTTTACTACAACAACAATCTTTATGCTCATTTGAGGAAATAGAGACGGTTGTTAAATTGCTGCCACAATAGTGCATAGTGGCAGACATACCAGTAGTACCTAGTAAATAAAAAAACAGGAGCAATATGCTGGATATTTTTTTCAAAAAAGAATGAAGATGCTGTAAAATCTAAACAAATCTAATTAATATAACTTAAATTCTATAATTTATTAAAACTGAATGTCTCCTTTAGATTGATTATCAGTAGGATATAGTGGTTATAGATTTGTAACATCGTTTATAAGGGAAAGGAGGAACTATAGGGGAGTGATTAGTAAAAGTAAATTCTATTTTCTAACGTAATCACGTCAGTACCAAAGATTTTAAAAATAGTATTAGGTCGTAAAAATAATTTCATCCATAAGAATTCCTGAATTAGACTGACGAATTGTACTAAAAAGAAATGGTTGTGAATATAAAATTAAACATTATCTTTGCAGTCCTATAAATCGTGGGGTGGAGCAGTGGTAGCTCGTTGGGCTCATAACCCAAAGGTCGTAGGTTCGAGTCCTACCCCCGCAACAAAGTAATAACCTCATTGAAAGATGAGGTTTTTTCTTTGCTAATAAGTATGTTTACTGTTTATATTCTATATTCCGAAAATTTTAAAAAGCACTATACTGGTTATACATCTGATTTAATCATTAATTAACCTGCACACATGAAAAGCCTTGCCTAAACGAAAACACCTTGATTGCTTATGATGTCTTGTCAACAATACTGGTATAAAATCAAGCGTTAAAAGGGAATTATTATCTTAAAAAAGCACAAGTTTTGCCATTTACACCTCATAAGTGCTTTTTAAGTCATTTGAATATTTAATTTTTCTACCGCTTGTATTTAGCCTCTATTGGTTGGTATTCAACAAGACCTTGCGGGTGCAAAACCTGCTGGTATTAGCCGCTAGTTACTTTTTCTATGGATGGTGGAGTTATAAGTTCCTTGGCTTGCTTGTATTGAGTACCTTGTTGGATTATGCCTATGGATTCTGGGTGGCCTCGCCAAATCGCAAAAAAGCACTGCTCTTTCTCTGGTTGAGCATAATAAATAATCTGGGAATACTTGGCATTTTTAAGTATTATAATTTTTTCGCCCTCGAATTTCAAAGAGGATTTGAAGCCATAGGTTTGCATACCAATCCAGTATTATTAGAGGTAGCATTGCCAATAGGTATTTCGTTTTATACATTTCATGGCATGTCTTATGTCTTTGATATTTACCGTGGTAAACAACGGCCCGTTTCAAATTTTATAGATTATGCCGTATTTGTAAGTTTCTTCCCTTTATTGGTGGCAGGTCCTATAGAACGGGCCAATCACCTTTTGCCCCAGGTTCAACGTCAACGTAGGTTCGATTATACCCAGGCAGTTGAAGGGTGTCGCTTGATATTATGGGGACTATTTAAAAAAGTAGTCATTGCAGATAGCTTGGCAGGTATTGTTGATGGCATATTCGATGGGTACCAGCATGAAAGCGGATGGACATTGATCATTGGGGCGGTAGCATTCAGTTTCCAAATCTATGGAGATTTTAGTGGATATTCCGACATTGCTATTGGTACAGCCAAATTATTTGGATTTGAACTCCTCAGCAATTTCAGATTTCCTTATTTCGCCCGTGATATTGCAGAATTCTGGAGACGATGGCATATCTCTCTTTCGTCGTGGTTCAAGGACTATTTGTATATCCCTTTAGGTGGTTCAAAAGAGGGAAAAATGCGCGCAGTGAGGAATGTCTTTATTATCTTTCTGGTAAGCGGTTTTTGGCATGGCGCAAGTTGGAATTATATTGTTTGGGGATTTATTCATGGCTGTGGTTTCCTTCCCTTGTTATTATTAAACCGCAATAGAAAATATGTTAATGAAGTGGTGGCTTTCGACAGGAACTTACCTAACCTAAAAGAGCTCTGGCAGATGTTTACCACTTTTGCTTTTGTAACATTTGCCTGGATTTTCTTCCGAGCAGATAATATGGGAATAGCACTTGGATATTTCAAACAAATAGGATTAAGTTTATTGAAAACCCCTAGTCAGTTTTTTAATTATTCCGGGGATTTAATGGTTTTTGTTTATATCATTCCAATGCTAATTGGTGATTGGTATCTAAGAAGGAATGAACGCAGTATAATGATTAAAAATCTGAAGGTGGAATTAGTACTTTCGTGGATTATCATTGCGCTTATACTTTTTAATATTTACAGGGAAACAATATTTATTTATTTTCAATTTTAATGATGAAAAACCTTTTAATATTTGTAATCAAGAATTATTTAATACCTGTTATAATGGTATTGGTAATAGTGGTAATTGTTGCTTCAAGAAAGTATAATATTACGGAGACTGACCTTGAATCGGCGTATGCAGAAGAATTAAATTCATACAGTTGGATTCAGAAAGTAGATACTGTGCAAGGCTATATTTTCGGTTCATCATCTTTAAGGTATGGCGTTTCTTCAAAACTTCTCGATGATAGCAATGGGCACTGGCTGAACCTATCTAAAGATGCTCGTGACCCTATTGTCTTCTATTTGCTATTACAGAAATATTACAATTTTAAAAAGCCGAAGAAAATTGTCGTAGGCCTCGATCCCTGGATTTTCACAAAGGGTTATTACTATCATAGAATGCAACTGATGTACCTCGACCTTGATGCGCAGGAGACCTTTAGGATGCATAAGAAGGATCCTTCAGTTTATTTTACAAAGTTCAAACAAATTGCTGGCACTTATATTCATTTTAATACTTTGTCAAAGGCCTTTGTAAATAATGAAATACCAGAAAATTATGGGTCAATCGTACTAAATAAAGGCGCCTCTAATTTTCAGGAAATCAATGAAAGTTGGTTTGAAGCCAAGAGATACCATTGGTCGGACATGCAGTTTGAATATCTTAAAAAAATTAAGGACTATTGTGTAACAAAGAAGATTGAATTAATATTTATAATTCCTCCAAAAAGAACGGATTATAATACAGCCATAAAAAAATTGTTTACTGAAGAACATCAGCAATGGTGGCAGAAAATTAACCAGTGTATTGGAGGTGAAAAGATTGTAGGTCGTTTTTCTGATTTGTCCTCCTATCCTCAGAATTCCATTTTTGCAGAATCGTGCCATTTGAATGGAAATGGGCAGAAAGTTTACACTGAATTATTGAAAGAGCAATTAAAGCATCCAGAGATTATTGAGCCCGGGTATGATTTTTATTAATGACCGTACACAAGACTACACCCCAACTTTCTTAATCACCTTTTCCAGCCTTATTCTTTTCGATTCTTTTTCAATCTCGTCCAACCTTGAAGTAAGGGTTTTAACGAAAAGTGCTTTGTTACTTGCATTGATAATGGGCAAGGCCCATTCAGCATACATCGGCAACTGGTTGGTCGGACTTTTTAACAATTGTTCTATCAGCAACGGAAAGGCATTGCCTGCATATTCTTTTAGTGAGCAAAGTTTGATGAGGATATTCACAGCATGGTCGGTGGTAATAACAGAGCCTTTCTCAGCACTAGCAATAATCTTCGTGAGCGCCTTATATAGAATGGCAGGGTTGAGAAGCGTGATTGTATCAAGAGCAATCATAGCGCCCCATTGGAGGCGGTTATTTTTGTGCTCTAGCAAGGTTACAAATTCTGGGGCATAATCCGCAATTAAAGCTGGTTGTTGTTCTCCAATCTCATACAATACTTTAATACAGTCATTGTGAATGTCCTTGCTTTTATTTTTGAGATTTTCTATCAGTTCTTTTACAGCCTTACGGTCATTATAGGCTATTATTTTCTTTGCCAATTCCTGATTTGGTACTTCGTCTCTTCGCTTGAGAGCGGATGCTAATTGATTGAGTATGGTCATTTGCCTTAAATTTGAGTTTGATACAAAAATGCTATTTATTTTTGATTTATTTGTTCGTATATTTGTTAAATATGATTCAGTTGAGGAATATTGGATTGCTGCTAGTTTTTATTTTCAGTGCATTACTGATGCAATATTGTAATAAATGCAAGGGGGGATATCACAGGACAAAAATAACGATATATGGATTTACTTTTACTGGCCCTTTTAAAAGTAAGGCCAAGAGGCTTTTCTTGCCAAATGACTCTATCCCGATGCTACAAGGTGACACATTGCATTTTGGGCTAATAGCAAAGAAAACAGTGGTGTCAAGTGAAGAATTAACAGCCAGAAGCGAAGGGAATTTGTATGCCTGTAAAGAACTTCAGCAAATATATGAACGTGCTGAGCAAGATAGCCTTAAGGTTATCACATTGAATGATTTTGACAACCTGCATCCAGCCGGCAGTAACATTAGTGAATTTTTCCTGGTTTCAGGATATGATGCCGATACCCTTGGCTATTATCCAATAAAGGATTACGGTTTATTCAGGGAAAATTTGTTCAAATACGACCCCACTTATAATACTTATAGTCCCAATTTTACACTTACATTGTTGAAAAAGCCAGACAATGTTGCACTGAATTTAAAACTACTTTTTTTCAATAAGGTCTTAACCGATAGTTTTTCCACTATCAGTCCTATTTTTACGTTTAAGAAATGACAAAAATTAGGAATTTCATATTACTGATAGCTTTCGTTTTTAGTTCCCTGCTGCTCCAGTTTTGCAGGAAGTGTGGCGGTGAAGCGGAAGTCATCACAAAATGGGTAGAGCAATATTCGTTCTCTGATATTTTTAAAAATAAAACGACCAGGATGGCCATACCACGAGATTCTGTTGAAATGACAGACAAGGATTCCCTGTTTTTTGAGATAGACGCAAAGATCAGTACTACATTTAGACAATCTGGATATGGGGGGTATTTAACTGCCTGCGACAAGCGTTTAGCGTATCAAAAAAAGGACGCGGACAGCCTGGGCATAATTTGCCTCGAAGATTTTGATAGCAGGCACCCGGCCGGTACTGATGTCAGTGAGTTTTTCCGCATTGCTGATTTGTCGGACACCTTAGGGTTTTTCCCTGTAAAAAGCTTCAATGCTTTTAGGGCTGGGCAGCTATTTTCAAATTACTATTTTCACCTCGCCCTCTTAAAGAAACCTGAAACAAACCGCCTTAAAATTAAACTGTTCTTTTATACAAAGCTGCTGAACGATGGGACTACGGCTGTTAGTCCGGTTGTGACCTTTAAGCATTGATATTTAAGAATTTTTTCTTATTTTTGTATGATGAAAAAGTTATTGTTTTTGCTTTCCATTGCTACCTTGTTGTTTTTAGGTTGCGAAGAAGTTCCGCCTTCTATTGATTTTTCAAAGCCTGTTATTCCGCTTAAGGATTCCACCTCTATTTCTGTAATTGTCCCTGCTCCCCAGCACAAAGCTGTACTCATCGAAGATATTACTGGCGTTAGGTGCATCAATTGTCCGGATGCCGCTGCAAAGGCTAAGGATATTATTGCACAGAAAACGGATGATAGTGTGGTAGTTATGGCTGATTATCCAATTGACCTACTAGATAATTTTACCCATCCATATGCCGGTGTGCCACAAGTGGCAAGTGATATTGCCAAGCAAATAGTAGAAACTTTGGGTATTCCTTCAGGATTACCCAACGGCTATGTAGACAGAAATAAATTTTTAGGAAAATCTGACAGGGTAATCAATTATTCTGAATGGATCAATTATGTGAATGAGCGTTTAAAGCTAAAAACACCGGTAAATATTGGTATTAGCAAAACTCTTGATGATAGTACACTTAAGGTGGAAATTAACCTGCAATACAATACCAATACGCCAGCTACTATAGGTAATCCCCATAAGTATGCATTATACATCATTGAGGATGGTGTAGTAAGTACACAATATGACCATTCAGGTAATAACAATAACTATGTTCACAACCATGTTTTGCGCTACGCATTCGGTTTGGCTTTGGGCAATCCCCTAACCCAATCAATGGTA
>JBBQIF010000047.1:0-11846 GCA_038324665.1 Bacteroidia bacterium | reverse complement strand
GGGACTACAATGACCTTTTTAAAAAGCTGTAAATGAAAATCAATAAGTTACAAACCAACAATCACAAAAATTACCCATTTTTCTCCCTCTATCACCCTTTTATGACAATACGGTGACAATTAGCCTGCAATGTGGGTTAAGCTTTACTCATTAATGATTGTTTTTTAAAAGCATTCGTGAACCCTCCGGGGGTGTGCTTCGTATCAAGTTTTGTGGTGGCAGACAGTTTTCGTCTCCGAAATTGCCAACTTGTAGCTGCCAAACGTTAGCTAAACATACTTTCTTCTACTCACTCACATACACCCGCTTCACCCTCTGCGAGATAGAGGTAAGTATTTCATAAGGAATGGTATTTAACTGGCCTGCCAATGAAATAATACTATTGTCCTTTCCGAATAAAATGGCTTCATCGCCTTCGTTGCAAGTTATAGCCGTTACGTCCACCATGCACATGTCCATGCACACATTGCCTATGATAGGTGCGTTATCGCCATTGATAAGGAAACTGCCCTTGCCATTGCTCAATAAGCGGTTCAAACCATCGGCATAACCTATGGCTAACACTGCAATTCTTCGCTCCTTATCTGCTATGCCTTTGCGCGCATAGCCTATACTTTCGTTAGGTGCTATTGTTTTAATTTGAGAAATACTGGTCTTTAAAGTAAAAACGGTTTCCAGCTTATTTTGTTTTTCACCCGAGGGGTCAATACCATACAAGCCTATTCCTAACCTTACCATGTCAAAATCTTGCTGATTGAACCGCAACATAGCTGCTGTATTGCTGATATGCCTTAATGGCTGATAGCCCAAACACCCTTGAAGCTGGGTACAGATACTTTTAAATGCACTGAATTGCTGCAAGGTAAAATCATCGTAAATGGCCTCATCACTTGCAGAAAGATGGGAGAAAACAGACTGCACATGTAGGTTTTTATTCAACAATAAAAGTTTGCATAATTCTTCTACTTCATTTTCACTGAAACCTAAACGGTGCATACCTGTATCGAATTCTAGATGGATATTTAACGGTTCGTTCGCGGTGTATTGTGCAATAGATTTTAACTGACTCATACTGAAAACAGTTGGCTCCAGTTGATATTGCAATAACTGGCTAAAGGTATCCTCATCGGTGTTCATTACCATAATAGGAGTCATTAGTCCGTTTTGCCTTAAAGTAACACCCTCATCGGTATATGCCACCGCTAGATAATCCACCTTGTTTTCCAGCATTTTCGCTATTTCATAACTGCCACTGCCATAAGCAAAAGCCTTTACCATGCCCATTATCTTTGTATCCTTTGGCAATGCACTTTTAATAAACTGTAGGTTGCGCATGGCTGCTGTTAAATTAATCTCGAGTATAGTACCATGGCTCTGTTTTTCTAACTTTACGGCAATTTTCTCAAATACAAAAGACCTTGCGCCCTTCAGCAGTATGGTTTCATGGTTGAATGCAATGGCATTAAAATCATCCAAAAAAGCTTGGGTAGAAGGATAGAAATGTGCCTCATTTAAATTAGAAAACATGGATTGCTGCTCATAAAATATAATACCTATTGCAAAAAAACGGTCAACTTTGTTGTCCTTTAACAATTGATTAATCTGCAGGCAAAGTTCTTCCTGTGGCAAACCACTTTGCTCAATATCCGATAAAATAACCGTGGTTTTTTGATGTATGGATTGTCGTTTCAAGAAGGAAAAAGCGGCACTTAAGGCATTCAGATCGTTGCTATAACTATCGTTGATTAAAAGGCAATTATTAATCGCCTGCTTCAACTCAAGCCGCATACTAATTGGCGCTAGTTTCAAAAAATCAACGGCATTAAAACAATCCATGTAAAGCGTTACCAGCCAGCACAAACAGGCATTCTCAATAGATGCTTCATCTGTGAAAGGAATGGTCATTTCAACCGTTTTACCTTTAAAAACGCCTTTGAAAGTTGTAGATTTGGTATCAGATTGATAATCGGCAATATTTAAATCTGCTTTTGAATTATTAAAGTCGAAAGTTAAAAAGGGTTGTTTAAGCTGATGGATTGCATCTATGCTATATCTTAATAAAACAATAGTACTGTTTGTAAACAATTGCAGTTTTTCAGTAAGTTTTTGTTCAAAACTCTCGAATCCTTCATCATGCGCTGTGCCCAAATGTGTAAGCAGTCCTATAGTCGGCTTTATAATCCGCTCAAGGTGCTGCATTTCGTCCGCTCTAGAGATACCGGCCTCAAAAATACCGAGGGTATGTGCCTTGTTCAATTGCCATACACTTAATGGCACCCCAATCTGACTGTTATAGCTTTTAGGACTTGCGCAAATATTAAAATTATGCTGCAGCAATGCATTCAGCCATTCTTTAATAATCGTCTTTCCATTGCTTCCGGTAATCCCGATAACAGGTAAATTGAAATTCTCCCGGTGGCTCTCTACAAGGCTTTGCAAGGCTTCGAGGGTATCGTCAACAATCAGGTAATTGAGCAAGGGGCTTTTTTCAAATTGATGATCCTTGGTAACAACAAAAGTAGTTACTCCTTTTAAAATAAGGTCTGGAATATACTGGTGACCATCATTTTGCTTGGATTGCAGGGCAAAGAACACAGCATCTTCTGCATGAATAATAGTCCTGCTATCTATCATCAAATGCCATTCTTTGCTTAAGGAGAGATTTCCCATTAAACGGGCATTCATCATCTCCGCCAATTCTTGCAACTTATACATTTCGGACACAAATTTGACCAATATTCATCATTTATCATATTTTTTATTTAGGTTCGGGGCATATTTGAGTGTTTTATGCTAAAAAAAATTTTAAAAGATCCTGTCATCTACTTTTTACTGTCAGTTAACATTGGTCTAGCTGTAGCTTATTTTAAAAACTTTATATCTGCAGAAACCATTCTTTTCACTTATTATTTTCAAAGCCTACTTATAGGCTTCAGTTATTTTTTCCAAATCATAACGCTTAAAGATTTTTCTGTTGAGAATATGGCCGTTAACAACAAGCCACTTGAAAAAACAAGTAAAACGAAGGGTTGCATCGGGCTGTTTTTTTTAATGCATTATGGTTTTTTTCATTTAGTGTACTTCATTTTCCTTACTGTCTTTTTAGGCCTTAATGGAAAGGTTGATTCACAGTTCGTTCTCACCTCCATTATCGCATTTGCCTTTGGAGAATTAATAGCAGTGGTGCGTCACAAAATAAATTTCCGTGATGAGAAACCTAATATCGGTACCCTCATGTTTACACCTTATTTAAGAATTATCCCCATGCATTTTTTTATTTTACTTGGTGGCTTTATAGGCCATCGGGATCCAAAAGTATTCGCCATTTTTATCATTCTTAAAATTATTAGCGATGTGCTTTTGCATATTGTGGTTAATAAAACCTACAAGGAAAATACGACTAATAATCAACCTCCAATTATTCAGATCTGAAAGCAATGACGGCACATTTAAAACAACAACTCGGTGTATTCTCGGCTGTGATGGTGGTTATCAGTGCCATGATAGGCAGCGGAGTATTCAAAAAAATAGCGCCGATGAGCGAGTCGCTGCACAATAGCGGTTGGGTATTACTAGCTTGGGCCGCGGCAGGCTTAATTACACTAATGGGTTCATTGAGCAATGCGGAAGTGGCTGGTATTATTGCAAAACCGGGCGGGCAATATGTTTACTTTCAGGAGATGTATGGTAAAATATTTGCCTTCCTGTTTGGTTGGGCTTCATTTTCTGTCATACAAACTGCTACAGCATCCGCAGTGGCTTATATTTTCGCTGAATCGCTTATTAATATCTTGGGCAGTTATCGTGATGTTTTGCCAGATCTACCTGAACATATAGCCCAAATTACCTTATTTCATACCAAAGACTTCGACTTGATGCCTTTTTCAAATTTCAGGGTAAAAATACTGGCCTGCGGGCTAGTGCTATTTCTTTCTTTTATCAATTACAGAGGCATCCAATACGGCGAGAAAATAAGCAATATTATGGGCGCAACAGTAGTGGCAGGTGTCCTTTTTATCATTATTATATCCTTTGCGGCAGGTAGTAAAGAGTCCGTATTGACCGAATCTGCCTTAGTCCAAAACACGACCTCAGGGAGCACAAAATCTTTCATCTCCATGTTTTTTATGGCCATGATGGCTGCATTCTGGGCTTATGAGGGTTGGAATAATGTAGGTTTCCTTGCAGGAGAAATAAAACATCCTAAGAAGAATATCCCCATCGCATTAGGTCTTGGCACCATGATCGTGATCGTCTTGTATCTTGCCGTCAATACCGCCTTTTTCAAGGTGGCAGATGTTGCCTTTTACGAAACAATTGCCGCAAAAACCAATACCATAGCGGCTGTGGAATCTATGAATGTTATTTGGGTATATGGCGGCCTGTTTATCTCAGTTTTAATTTTGGTGAGTACTTTCAACAGCACCAACAATAGTTTAATGAGCGCCCCCAGAATCTATTACGCAATGGCCAATGATGGTTTATTTATAAAAAGTGCTGCAGAAATTCACCCTAAGTATAAGACGCCCCATAAAGCCATTATTATGCAAATGTTTTGGTGTATTTTGCTCATTATTAGTGGCAGTTTTGATATGCTCACAGAAATGCTAGTTTTTGTGGCCTTTATATTTTACGGTTGTGGTGCTTTTGGTGTTATTATCTTAAGAAGAAAGATGCCAACGACGCAACGGCCTTTCAAAGTGCCCTTATATCCTCTATTACCCATTGTATTTACCTTGTTTAGTTTATTATTGGTTGCCAATACTTTTTATGAATCACCGGGTAAATCATTCTTTGGCTTGGGGCTGGTTTTACTGGGATTACCTATTTACTGGTTCCTTAATAAGAAATCCTAGTGACTGTTTCTTTTTAGGGAGATGAAGTCGGTGCATTAAATAGCTCGTGCCAAATCCCACAACATAGGCCGTTATAGTATCTGTGAAATAATGTTTGCCGGCAGCCACCCTTAACAACCCTTCTACCACGGGTGCTGTAATGGCATAGAACCAAATTACATTTTTATATTTACTCTCCGGAAGATAGGTTTGATATGCATACGCAAAACTGAAACAAGCAGCTGAAACTGTAACGGTATGCGCTGAGAAAAAAGAAAGCCTGTTAAATCCCTGGCGCTTTACATCCATGGGCACATTTTCATTATACATCAGGGGTCTGTTTCTCAAGGTCAGTTTGCATGTATTGGCAAGACCCTGAGCCAGAGCAATACTTTGCAGTGAAACCACCCCGATATTAAATGCATTCTTTCTTGTTTTTTTGTTCACAATGAAATAGGCCTTTATTGCAATGCTGCCTACCAATAACAAATCGCTAGTAGCATTGGCCACTCCGCTATACCGATAAGTTGCTATCCTATCAAAGCGATTAATATCTTCTCTTCTCAGAGCCAATATTTCCGCATCAGGCAATGGTTTAACTTGTCTGTCAAGATAATAAGATGTGAGGAACATTGTCCCTAAACCAGCTCCAAGGGCGATATCTCTTTCTTTATTTAGTTGGTATCCAACTTGCTGTTGCGCATGAAGGCCAATAATAGCAAGCAAAAAAAAACCAAGTATAAAACCTGACTTATTTAACGAATATTTGTAATTGATTTTCAATATCTTAAACTGCAAAACTTTCACCACAACCACAGGTACGTTTTGCATTGGGATTTACAAAATTAAACCCTTTACCATTTAAGCCATCGGTAAAATCTAGTTCTGTTCCAGCAAGATAAAGATAGCTTTTTAAATCGCAAATAATCTTAATATCCCCATGTGGAAACTCCTGATCGCTGTCTTTACGCTCGTTATCAAAATCAAGGTCATAGCTTAATCCGCTGCAACCGCCACCTTTTACTGAAACACGCACAAAATAATCCGGACCCATTTTTTCATCGCTCATCAACTGATGAACTTTTTCTGTTGCTCTTGACGTTATTGTTATTCCTGCTGACATAACTTAGTTTATTTTCAATTAATAATGTTTTTTAGTGTCTTCTATCGCTGCCAAACCATTCTTAGAACGGTAATCGTTAATAGCCGATTTGATAGCATCCTCTGCCAATACACTGCAATGTATTTTTACGGGTGGTAAGGCCAATTCTTCAACAATGTCCATATTGCCAATTTTCAATGCATCATCTACAGACTTTCCTTTCAGCCATTCTGTTGCTAATGAAGAAGAGGCTATTGCGCTTCCGCAACCAAAAGTCTTGAATTTTGCATCTTTAATGATTCCGGTAACATCATCTACCTCTATCTGCAGGCGCATTACATCGCCGCATTCAGGCGCTCCAACAAGGCCTGTACCAACTTGTTTACTACTTTTATCCAATGTTCCTATGTTCCTTGGATTGCTGTAGTGATCTATTACTTTATCTGAATATGCCATTATTTATTTTTGATTTTAAAATTTTTGATTTTTGATTTTATTTGAGACCTGTGTTTTCAATTGCTATTTCTATGCTGACCGTGATTTTTTAATTTTTGAATACCTATTTTAGGCTTTTTTTATCTGTTCTAAATTACTGATAGTTGAACTTTTTGTTTTTGACATGATTGATAATATTTCATAAGTTTCCTTATGTAATTTTCCATAATCCGTTCTATTAATTTTTCCTGTTTCGTGTAATAATTCAAGCCAATACAAAGCTTCATCTGCTTCTTCTACTACCACTGATAATTTGGAAATAAAATCAGCTTTTGATTTTCCCCTTAATGCAGAACGATAGTTAGCACCAATTGAAGTTGAGCTTTTAGTTAATTGCTTGATTAAAACACTTGAAATAGTAGAATACGGAATAGCATCCAACAGCAAAAGAGTATTTAACGCCAATTGCTTTGTCCTTTTCTTTAATATTTCCGCTGTTTCACTATACATCCTTGTTTAATTATCTTCAAAAACTATTCCATCCTCCCCAAAAATCTAAAATCAAAAATCTCCCAATCAAAAATCCTAGTGTTCTGCCCAAACGATTGATTTTAGGTCGATACCTTCTTTGAACATCTCCCACAAAGGACTCATTTCCCTCAATTTGAGAACTGCTTCCTTTACATGGTCAATAGCATAATCTATTTCTTCATCTGTGGTGAACCTGCTTAAACCGAAACGCAATGAAGAGTGGGCCAATTCATCGTCTAACCCCAATGCCTTCAATACATAACTTGGTTCAAGACTCGCACTTGTGCAAGCAGAACCAGAGGAAACTGCGATATTTTTAACCCCCATAATTAAACCTTCGCCCTCCACATATTTGAACGACATATTGGTGATATGCGGCAAACGGTGTTCTTTGTTGCCATTTACATAAGCCTCTTCCATTGTCAACAACTCATTTTCAAGTTTATCGCGCAATTTCACAATTCTGTCAGTATCTGACACCATGTCCTTCTGACATAATTCGCAAGCCATACCGAAACCAACTATACCTGGCACATTTAAGGTGCCACTACGCATACCCCTTTCATGCCCACCACCATCCATCTGTGCAGTAACCTTTACCCTTGGGTTTTTCCTACGCACATACAATGCACCAACCCCTTTAGGGCCATACATTTTATGAGCGGAGAAACTCATTAGATCAATCCCATCAGCAATAACATCAACAACTACTTTGCCTACAGCCTGCGTTGCATCTGTATGGAACAAAATACCTTTGGATTTGCATAAAGCTGTTATTTCCGCAATCGGTTGGATAACCCCAATCTCATTGTTAGCATACATGATGCTCACTAATATGGTATTAGGTTTTATAGCATCTTCAACCTGCTTTAAGGTGATTAATCCCTGTTCGTCTGTTTTCAAGTAGGTAATTTCAGCACCCAGTTTTTCTATGTGCTTGCAGGTATCCAACACTGCTTTATGTTCGGTTTCAACCGTAATGATGTGGTTGCCCTTTTCGGCATACATTTCAAACACCCCTTTGATAGCCAAATTATTGGACTCTGTAGCACCACTGGTAAATATTATTTCCTTAGGGTCAGCATTGATTAAAGTTGCAATTTGATCTCTGGCATAATCAACAGCCTCTTCAGCTTTCCAACCGAATGGATGGTTTCGGCTGGCTGCATTGCCAAAGTTTTGGGTAAAAAACGGGATCATAGCTTCCAACACCCTCGGATCCATTGGTGTCGTAGCATTATTATCAAGATATATGGGGAGATTCAACATTGGCTTTATTTAGACTAATTCTATATTACAAAGGTATGATAAGTATTGATAAGTCCAAAAAAGGTTTTTAGGGTGGGGTATTGATAGAATTGATAAGGGGAGGTGGGGTAAGGTAATAGTAGATAGGGCTATTTTAGTACAATAAATACTAATTTTGCTTATATTTGTAATACATTTGTAATCATGAAAGAGGCCCCAGTTGACTATAATGCATTAATTCAAACAGCTGTACAGGATTCTAATATCCCGAAAATATATGTAAATGGTTTTATTGTAAGCACTGCTTTATCAGATTTTACAGTAGTAATGCAACTTAACGGACAAACGATTCAAGTTATGAATGTTTCTTATACTTCTCTAAAATCTCTACAAGAAGCTATAAAAACAAGTATTGATAACTTTGAAAAGAAAACTGGAGTTAGCCTATTAACCATTTCTCAAATAAAAAACGCATTGATTGATACGCAAATTGAACATAAACCAATTGAGATTCTCAAACCTGATGTGAAACGAGCAATTGAAGTTGAACAAGTGGAAGTAATTAAACCTAAAAAGAAAAACTAATATGGAATTTTTTTTATTCAATTCTCAAGACACTTTTGGAACTGATTCAATTCAAAATGAAATAAATAGTTTTCAGTTTCTCCCAATTGGGTGGAATTATGGGGAGGGATTTCCACCTAAAATACAAACTATCGCCAAAGCTATATCGATATCAAGAGACTTAAATGTTTTTACAAATTTCAAATTTTTTACTAGCGTTACTCCAACCACCAATGGTGGCATTGCATTAACTTTTGATTTAGATGAAAATTTTATTGATATAATTTTAAACGACGATAATTCTATTGATTTAAAACATGAAAAAGGAGTTGGTGTGGATTATGAAATTATTAGTTCGATTACCAATGTTTCAGTTGAAATAATAAAAGAGAAATTATGGAATTTGTTAGAACATTGCACATCAGATTGTATAGCCACAGAAAACAACGATTTCACACAATTTTTAGAAACAATGGTGGCGGGATATCAGTCTTTAATTCCGCCTGTGCAATCAGAACCAGCGGTTCCATTTGTGCGCACATTCGTAACTTCTACAATGCCATCGTTAGTGAGCCAATAATATATTGTAAATTCCACTCTAGGGAATTAGCACTGAATACTGAATTTCTTAAGGTATACGCATTGCAAGTAGATAGCACAAATGGGGATAAATGCCACTATGATATCCTAAATATGAATAATGACCAAGGGGATTTATTTGAACTTAATTACATTAAACCCCCTAATTTGTTTATGTGTGTTAAAAATATTTCACATCATATTGATAATAATCAATACAAGAATTTACCTACACTTTCATAGCTCTAAAGCCACAAAAGGACCCTTAAAACAACAATCTTTTATAATCGGACAGTTTAATATTTGTTAAGGCATGAAAGGTATTATCCAATTGTAGAGAGAAAGAACTTAAGCAAAGGATTATACTAAATGAGCACTGATGTGTAGTTTTTAGGGTTTGCTCAAACATGTTTGGTAACAGTTCGAGTATGAAAATTAATTCGGAAAAATGATTTTGACTGGATTATCAGCCTGCGGCTGATGGACCCTGTGGGGTGGTGCCTCAAAGAAAATGCACCACGCTGCGCGTGGTTTGCGTTTTTGTTTCTGCGATTTGAGCAAACATGTTTGACAAAAATTTGGACGGGATTATCAGCCTGCGGCTGATGGACCCTGAGGGGTGGTGCCTCAAAAAAAATGCACCACGCTAGCGCGTGGTTTGCGTTTTTGTTTCTGCGATTTGCTCATCCGCCTGCGGCGGATGGCAACTCTGCGAAACGAAAAACGCACCCCTGCGGGGTGCATTTTCTTTGGGCGGTGTGGACGGGACTCGAACCCGCGACCCCTGCCGTGACAGGGCAGTATTCTAACCAGCTGAACTACCACACCGAAGCTGATTTTGGGAGTGCAAAGATAGAAACTTTGCGTTTTAATCCAAATAAAATTATTGATTATTTTCCAATTGCAGAATTTGCTCTGTAGCAAAGTCAACACCACGGTCGTAAATGCGCGCTGCTTGAGCCAGTTTTAACTGTAGCGGATTGATCTGGTCGAAGTATAAAGACTGAGGTCCATCGGATAAGGCTTCCTCCGGGTGATTATGCACCTCCACCATTACGCCATCAGCACCTGCGGCAATAGCTGCTATACTCATAGGCGTTACAAGTTCTCTGATACCTGTGCCCTGACTTGGGTCAACAATTACAGGCAGATGGCTAAGCGATTTAGCCAAAGGAACTATACTCAAATCAAGGGTGTTCCTTGTTGCTGTTTCAAAAGTTCTGATACCCCTTTCGCATAAGATCACTTTTTCATTTCCTCCAGATAAAATATATTCCGCAGCAAGCAGCCATTCTTCAAGCGTGCTGCTCATGCCCCTTTTTAGTAATATGGGTTTATCAATCTTGCTTAAGGCCCTTAATAACTGATAATTTTGCATGTTGCGGGTGCCTACTTGCAGAATATCAGCATAAGGATAAACTTCATCAAGTAAGTTCGTATCCATTACTTCTGTAACCATACTCATGTTGTATTTATCTGCAGCATTGCGCATCATAATTAAACCTTCCTTCTTTAATCCCTGAAAAGAGTAAGGGGAAGTTCTTGGTTTATAAGCACCTCCGCGAAGTATTTTGATATTTTGCTTGCTTAAAAACTCACAAATAGTGAAGATTTGGTCTTCGTTTTCAACCGCACAGGGTCCAGCTATTAATGCGATATTTTTGCCGCCTATTTCAGTGTTTTTTAATTTTATAATGGTATTCTCTTTTTTCCATTCTCTGGAAACCAATTGATAAGGCGTTCTTTTATTGTCCATTTCTATTTTTAAAACAATTAAAGGGAATTAAAGTTCAGAATAATAAAGTTTAAACTCTATCCCCGCATTGGGAATTTTTTTTCTAGTATCAATCATCATCCTTGAAGGTGCGATAGGATTATCAGTTGGCACAATCAAGAATAAACCACGGTTATTGTTAATTCCATGTCTTTGAAAATCTATAAATAAATTCTGTACGTGGCGGGTTATATTGAATTTATATCCATTTATTCCAGCATTATAAGCGCCACTATAAAAGGGTTCGAGCAATAAATCTATAACACTCGTATTCAGACCTGTTAATGAATTAGGCTGTAATAATAAAAGTCGAGCCGGTAAAGGTGTATTGGCGCCATAAGAACCGGGTACAGGCCGGATAATCATTTCAGCTTTGGCAATTGAAATAGATTTCGATTTGGCAATATTAAATAAATAGGGAATCTGGATTCGAGTCTTAGCACCCGTCATGGCCTGGACAAAAGTAGAATCAAAATTAGCTTTTTTGGAGGCCGTTTTTTGTTTGATAATTTCAGGGTTTTGGTTGGTGATAATATACTGAGAAAAGCGCTTTGACTCATCAAGCACATTAAAATCACTCTGCAGTGAATCGTTGTAATAAATCCTAATTTTAGAATAGGTAGCACGCATATTGAATGCTGCTATTGCTCCTGTACCTGAGGTTGGGTTAGCAGCGGGCACCACCGCAATGCCTTTCATAAAATTAACAAAATTAGCCTGACCACTTAAATCCGTAGCGGTTGCATTAAAAAGCTTAGTTGCAAAAGTGCTGCTCAAT
>JBBQIF010000046.1:0-11862 GCA_038324665.1 Bacteroidia bacterium | reverse complement strand
ACCTTGCATTTAAGCTATAAACCATTCTCTGGAAGGAATGAATTCGATTCCTTGTTTGATGATACCAGGAAACTAGCGTACAAACATACTATCAAGGCAGATGAAATTGAGGAAATTGAAGTCAACAATGCTGCAACGGGTACTTCTGGCATCATATATGATCTTAAAGGCAATACAGCCACTAACCTCAATTTTTATATAACGGATGGTAAACAACACTTTTTAAGAGGAGCATTGTATTTTAATGCCCGAACTACCAATGATAGCATCTTACCGGTATTCAATTTTCTAAGACAGGATGTAGTAAAACTTATAGAGACCACTAAGTGGAAATAGCTTAATTAATCGCATTTGTTCGATAGTTTAATAATGCCAAGCACATTCTACAATCCTATAATCTATTTATGGCTTAATATAAAAATGTAGGAAGGAAATTCGCATAAAATTGCATTAATTGCATTTGTTTTACAAATATCTTAATCTTAAATCCTTCTTTTATTGAAAAATGCAATAAATTTCCAGGAAAAACTAAATATTATCCTTCACCAACATGTGCCGGCCAATATCTCTATTGCCAGGGAAATTAGTGAATTACTCGAGATAAGTATGGATAGTGCTTACAGAAGACTAAGGAATGAAACTGATTATACCATCAATGAAGTAGCCGCTATTTCCAAGCATTTCGGCATTCCATTTGAAACCCTTGGCAATGAACAAACGTCGCTTGTCACTTTCAGAATTAATATCCTTAACAATGATATCGATTCCTATCTCAAATATCTCGAAAATATTTTAACGAATATTGAGAAATTGAGTCATTTTCCGGAAACCCAGATAACAATAGCTGCAGAGGATATCCCAGTGTTTTACCATTTCATAGAGCCAAGGTTGATGCAATTCAAAATGATTTATTGGTTGAAATCCCTGATGAACGTTACCGATTTCCAACATTCAAGTTTCGAAAGTATTGTTGTTCCTGATAATATTATACAAACTGCAAAACAGATCAACAACTTTTATGAAAAGATAGATTCCACCGAAATATGGACCAATGAAACAATACTCAGCACGCTTAAACAGATTAGGTTTTATTGGGATGCTGGTTTTTTCAGCCAATCTGAAACAGCCTATAATGTTTTGGAAGATTTTGAAGCAGTTATTAAAGGCATTCAGAAAAATGCGGATACAGGTTTTAAATTCTCAAAGGGCGGTAGTATGACGAAAACAAAATTCAGATTTTTCGTAAGTGATGTGATGATAGGCACCAACAGTATTTTAAGCAAGACCGAAAACTTTTCAGCTACTTATATCAGTTATAGCACCTTCAATTTCATGCAGACCTCTAATATCAGTTTCAATGCCCAGAATGAGCAATGGTTGAATAATATCCTTTCTAAATCAACTTTATTAAGCGGTGTTTCTGAAAAACAGCGGAATCAGTTTTTCAAGAATATATTGAAGCAGATACAGGAAATGAAAATCTATTTCGAGAATAGTTAGAATTATTTACCTCTCAATACCCTTGAACCTTTCAGGTAAGTTTTATTGGGGTAATAAGCAAAGACACAGGTGCCATTGCTGATTGTGGTGGCCAAATCGTTGATCACATTTTCTGAAACAGCAGGGCAACCGAGGCTGCGACCCAACCTCTGATTTTCATTGATATAGGATTCACTCACGTAATTGGCCCCATGGATGACAATACCTCTTTCGAATGCATTGCTGTTATATTTACGTTCAATTCCAAACAATTTAAGTGAGGTCTCATGCTTACCATTGTAAATATCCCCTGTCAGGAAGAACCCTATGCTACTTTTAAAAGAATTGGAAGTATTAGAAAAAGCCTTTGCATATTCATTCCCACTATTTCTGCCGTGCGCTACTAATTCATAAAATAGGATCTTAAGATTTTTCAAATCCATTACCCATAATCTTTTTTTGTTAGCAGATAGCGAATAATCAATGATTGTTAACGTGTCTTTTTTGAGAAGTGCTCCCTGTTTCAATAAAAAAATATACCCTTTTAAAGCATAATTGAAAACTTTCCTGTCCAATGATTTACCATCACAAAAAACAGCCTTATAAAAACTGTCACTTACTGTTTCAAAATTGAGTGTAGAAATCGAGATATTACAAGCAGGCGATTCTGTAAATTGAAGAGAATCCTTTATTTTCAACGGTTCTGCTAGTATATCACTGCTCCTTTTGTAAGTATAAGCACTTATTAAAAAGCCAAGTAATGAAATTAAGAGCGTGTTTTTTAAAATTCGCATGAAAAACGAAGATAAGTTAAAATGATAAAACGACCAACTTTTTTTGTTCAACTTGTTAAAGCCTTTGATTAAAGCCATAATTCAAGAATTTATAACAACAGCTACTGCACCTGGAACCTAATAGAATTTAGAAATAGACAATCAACTTATGACATACTTTGAGTTAATAATTTAACATGAAATTGGGGTATAAATACTAAAATAAATGAACATGGAAAATCACAGTTCTTTTAAATCTCTATTATCATGCCTTGGAATTGCCTTAAAATTATTTATATCACCTATTTTCGCACTTTAAAATAGAATATCCGTAAAAATGACTACCAAACTTGAATTAGAATTTAATAAAAATGAGGACCTTAACAAGCAATTGGTCTATGATTTAAAAAACAGGTTCAAAAAAGTATCTTTGGGTGGTGGTGAAAAAGCGGCTTTGAAACAGAAAGAAAAAGGCAAAATGCTCTGTCGCGAAAGGATTGAATATTTGAGAGACACTGATAAGCCATTTGTGGAGATTGGCGCGTTTACAGGTGATGGCATGTATGCAGAATATGGTGGTTGTCCGGGTGGAGGTGTGGTAGCAGGTATAGGCTATGTGAGCGGCAGGCAATGCATGATTGTAGCCAATGACGCCACAGTTAAAGCGGGTGCATGGTTTCCTATTACAGCGAAGAAGAACTTAAGGGCGCAGGAGATTGCTATGGAAAATCGTTTACCGGTTATCTATTTAGTAGATAGTGCCGGTGTCTTTTTACCCATGCAGGATGAAATTTTCCCTGATAAGGAACATTTCGGGCGTATGTTCCGCAACAATGCCATGATGAGCAGCATGGGCCTTACACAGATAGCTGCTGTTAGGGGACGTTGTGTGGCTGGAGGCGCCTACCTACCTATTATGAGCGACGAGGCTTTGATAGTTGAAGGAACAGGATCCATTTTCCTTGCTGGTAGTTATCTTGTTAAAGCAGCAATTGGCGAAGAAATTGATAATGAGACTTTAGGAGGAGCTTCTACCCAAAGTGAGGTAAGTGGTGTGATAGACGACAAATTTCCTGATGATAAAAGTTGCTTGGACAGAATCAAGTACATTATGGATAAAGTTGGGCATTTTGAAACAGCCGGTTTTGATCGTGTTGCACCAAGGAAACCTGCTAAAGATGAATCTGAAATTTATGGATACCTACCAGCAGACAGAGGCAAGACTTACGACTCAATGGAAATTATTGAACGCCTTGTGGATGGCAGTGAGTTTGAACAATACAAAGAAGGCTATGGCAAAAGCATTTTATGCGGCTCCGCGCGAATTGATGGTTGGGCGGTTGGAATAGTGGCCAATAACCGCCAATTAGTGAAAAGTAAAAAAGGTGAAATGCAGTTTGGTGGTGTTATCTATAGCGATAGTGCAGACAAGGCGGCAAGGTTCATCATGAACTGCAACCAGAAAAAAATACCACTCGTATTTTTACAGGATGTTACAGGATTTATGGTAGGAAGTAGAAGTGAGCAAGGTGGCATTATAAAGGATGGCGCTAAAATGGTAAATGCAGTGAGTAACAGCACAGTACCAAAATTCACTATCATTATGGGTAACAGTTATGGGGCAGGAAATTATGCAATGTGCGGAAAAGCTTACGATCCTCGATTGATTTACGCTTGGCCAGGCGCTAAAATTGCAGTGATGGGTGGCGAACAGGCGGCTAGTACGCTCTTGCAAATTGAAAAAGCAAGTCTCATCAAAAAGGGTGAAGTGATTACCCCGGAAGCTGAAAAAGCACTTCTGGATAAGATAACTGATAGGTATAATACCCAGATGAGTCCATATTATGCCGCTGCACGTTT
Source organism: Bacteroidia bacterium (assembly GCA_038324665.1). Lineage (GTDB taxonomy): Bacteria > Bacteroidota > Bacteroidia > NS11-12g > UBA955 > JABMMZ01. The sequence continues at coordinate 7,750 of JBBQIF010000046.1, read as the reverse complement.
GTGGGTGGATGGTGTAATTGACCCGATTGAAACAAGGACGGTGCTTAGTGAAGGTATCAGTATGGCGAACAATGCCCCTGTCAAACCTTTTAATGTGGGTGTATTGCAAACATAAGAAAATTCCATTGTCCCTAAAGTGGTATTAAATACAATTTGAGAATATCGCTTGAATTAGTAATTTTACTTGTACTTATTTTGTTTCTCAAAATCGATCCTACATTTAGGTATTGAGACACTCGAATTAATTCACAATTAGTCCAATTTGGAATATTTCCTTCTTTTAGGGTTAAAATCTACTCATCAAGTAAAATTAGTATAAAAACTTTTTTCTAAATAAATATTCTATTGCCCTGAATTGCAGATAATTGATGATTGATCTGTTAAAAAGTGCACATTTTTTATATGAGATTTTAAACTCAAATGATTTTTTTAATTTGATGAAGATTCCTTAATTTACAGGCACCTTATTGATATTTATATTGAAATAAGCGTTTAAACTTATACGAAAATTTGGCATGAAAAAATATACCTTTAAATGGCTCATAAACTTGGTAAACAAGATATCTTTCATTTACATTTGCTATTGAAAACACTATTTAACTATTTTTCATTTACCAAAAACACACTACAAAAACTATGAAACATGAAGAACTAAGAAGGTACAAAATGAGCGATGCTCAATTGGTGCAAATGGCAGACAACCTTAAAAAATCAGCTATCCGAGATCTTGAAGACCTCTCTGATTTTGGTGTATTGCCAGCGACGCTAATAGCCTTCCAATCCGCACGGGACGCCTTTAAAAACAGTCCGACCGATGAAGACTTAAGCGCTGACATGGTGAAGGCTGCTAAAATACAAAATGCCGAAAAAGCGGTCCTCATGCAGCGTATAAGACAAATATCGGAAAGAGCGAGGATAAAGTATGGAGAAACAGATTTTCGTTTCAGAAGATATGGCGTTGATTTGTTGAGCAAGCAGGGAACTGACGAAATTGTACGCACTGGGCGCAGGGTTCAAAGGGTTGCAGCAGAACAACTTTCCGATTTGTGCACCGAAGGTATTAGCCAGGCCATGTTGGATGAACTTGGTTCATTAAACAACAGCCTCGACAATCTAATTGATAGCCAGATTGATACTATCAAAAACCGCGATATTGCTGTTGATTTGCGGATCATGTCCGGCAATGCACTTTATTCTATGATGGTTACCCTTGCAGCTAAAGGCATATTGTGCTGGCTAGATGTTAGCGAAAAATGGTATAATGATTACGTATTGACAGAAAATCACACAATCGATGGACATATACTTGATGGCCTTATCGGGTCAACTGTAGTTGTGAATGCAAGTGCGACTGGCGTTAATAGCGGCACGGTATTTCGCCTTTCCAATACTGGCAGTACACCTTTGAACTTTTTCTTTGCCCAAAGCCCAACTGAAATATCCAGTCCATGTGTAATTACCATACCGCCGGGCGAAAACCAGACCATTACTTCTACTGTTTTGGGATACAATGAAAATACGGATACCCAGAGATTAAATATTTATAATCCAACAACCGTTTACGGATCATATGGGATAGAATGGATATAGAAATTTTAGGTTATATATAAAGACACCTAGAGTAGAGACGCAATTAATCGCGTCTCTACTCATTTATAGCCTCTGATATTTTTTAACATCAAACTATACACCACCCATTTACCTTTCTTTAACCAATCGTATTAAAGGTTATTCTACTTCCTTTAAATACTAGTTATGCGTAAAATAATCACACCCTTATTCTTTCTAATGGTTTTCACCATTTGTGCCAAACCAACGTCAACCTTATATGATCAACTGTGCGCATTTAATCCCAATTGGGCCAACTATCATGAACATGTCAAAGACCAACCTACAGTAATATTCAATAGCGACAAGGATTATATACAAACCCATTTGCAACAAGTAGTGCCCATCTTAAAACAAAATCCTATTGCCCACTTATCCCTTTCACAATTCGCTACAAGGAATATACTAATCCGGCATCTAGAAAGCTATGCTAAAGCAGGTAAATTCCCCTTTAATTACTATAAAAGACAAAGAATACCTGTTTTTATTGATGAAAACAGGACACACTGCGCAGTAGGTTATTTAATGCAACAGTCGGGTTATGAAAATCTGGCTTTGCAAATTTCACAAGACAATAATTATGCCTGGGTAAAGGAAATAAAAATAGCCGGATTAGAAGAATGGCAGCAATATTCAGGCTTTAGCTTGGAGGAATTAAAACTGATACAAGGCGCTTATAATTCCTATTTGCATGATGCCTTTTTCAGGATAGACCGATATGAAGTACCACAAAAACCTAGAGTGATGATAGTGAATTTCGATCTGGATGAAGTTGTTAATAAACAGCAAAATGACACATGGTGTTACGGTGAAGGCAAAAATGGTGTATTAAATGGGAAATGGCTTCAGTATCATTCACCCGGTGTGATATGGATTATGGGCAACCATTTGAATGGCCTCAAGCATGGCGAATGGAGAGAGTATTATAAAGGTTCTAAACAATTGTGCAGGACAGAAATCTGGAAAAACGACACCTTAAACGGCATTAGGAAGAGATTTAATAAAAACGGAAGATTAATCGAAGAAATACAATTCAAAAATGGAAATGCTATTTGCAAGACCAATTATAATCTTTCAGATTCCACCGCTTACGTTCGATACCTGCTGGATTCAACAAAAGTATTTACCCAGGTTTTTAACAGTCGTTCTACTTTAATAGCTCAAGGTATAGAAACCATTGTGAACAGCGGAAATTTAAAATGGTTTCAGAATATTGAATTAACTGCTCTTAATTCCATAGCACAAAAGGCTCAACATTCTGAATTAAGCCCTAAAATCCAGTTATATGACCCGGCACCCTTAGTGCAATATGTGAAAGATTCAGGTTGGGAATATTTTAGTTCAATGCAATTATCCGAATCAATTGGAACCAATTATACAAATTCAATCAGTAATACTTTCAAGTTATCTAGTTCAATCCCTTCTTCTTTTAATCTCGAAGAACTTCAACCGCAGCATTTTAATTCAGGGTTCATTAAACCCGAAATTCGTCATCAAAAGTTTGTACATTCTCCCATAAAGTCTAATCATGTTTTTATTAATACCATATTTCCTAAATCACCTAAAATTGAAAATCACAAAAGCATTGTGAATGAAACAACAATAAATACTACGAAAAACGAGTCCACTATATTTAGCTATATGCTCGCCCTTGTTGTGGTAGTCACTCCAATTTTGTTAACGAGGAAATACAGGCTATCACTTAAAACTGAATGATATATGCAACTTAAAATTTAAGGTTCTTTGATTAATAAACCAGCACTATAAATATATGTCCCCTTGAACGTACCATCTCGATTATACAGCAGCCACTCCCCTTCTTTGAGGTCATTTTTGTATTGACCAGTTGCATTCAGTTTGCCAATTTTATACCAGAACTCGCATGGTCCTGCTTGTATGCCATTAACAAAATTTATTTTATTAGCCACCAACCCGCTGTCGTACCAAGTTGTCCAAACACCTTCCTTCTTTTTATCTTTCACCAGGCCTTCACTACAGTGCAATCCGGAGATAAAATAATAGGTTTTAAATCCATCCGTTTTGGGCTTATATTTTAATGTTTTTTGTGTTTTTAAATCTAATGTTGGCAATAGCTCCATTTGCGATGGATCGAGCAGAAGCGTGTCATTGATATAAAAATCATTATCCGCAGTGCTTATTTTACTTTGTGAAAATAAGCCATTAAAAGGGCATATCAAAAAAAACATAGCGATAATAAGCCTGTATAATTTCATAATGGAAACATCACTAAAACCTTGCCACTAATGGGATAACCCTTCCCCTGCCAAAGGCTTTACTGGAAACGCGCAAAATTGGCGGTGCTTGAAAACGCTTGTAATCATTTCTGTTTACCATTTGAAGTGTTCGTTCAACAGTATTTTTGTCAAATCCCTTGGCAATAATAGTTTCAGCATCTTCATTGGCTTCTATATAACATCTTAAAATGGCGTCGAGGATTTCATAAGGGGGTAAACTATCGCTGTCCTTTTGGTCGGGACGAAGCTCAGCACTTGGGGCCTTTTCTAAAATAACGACTGGTATAACTTCCCTTAATTTATTGATGTGTTGGGCTAATCTATAAACATCTGTTTTATATACATCACCAATCACACTCAGGCTGCCACACATATCGCCATACAAAGTAGTGTAGCCGACAGACATCTCGCTTTTATTGCTTGTGTTTAATAAAATATTGCCGAATTTATTGCTACAAGCCATGAGTAAAACCGCCCTACTTCTAGCCTGAATATTCTCTTCTGCCACATTAAATGGGAGGTCCTTAAAAACGTTTTCAAGGGTGGATTCAAAACTTTCGTAAACCGATTGTATAGGTAGAATATGATAAGGATTCCCTAGATTTTCTGAAAGACTTAAGGCATCATCAATACTGCCCTTGCTGCTAAAACCCGAAGGCATTAACACAGCTGTAACATTTTCTGCACCCAAAGCCTCGCTGGCCAAGGCCTGCACCAAGGCAGAGTCAATACCACCTGAAGAACCAAGTACTGCTTTGGTGAATTTCATTTTTGAGAAATAATCCCTTAAACCAAAAACCAATGCTTTATGCAACTGCTCTATCCTCTCTTGCTCTTCAAAGTCCTTACTTTGCTGTGGTTGGTCAATATCGACATAGGCAAGGTCTTCCTCAAATGCTTTCAATTGCAAGGCAATGGATCCATCTGCATTCAAAAATAAGGAATTACCGTCGAAAATAAGGTCGGTATGGGCACCTACCTGATTCACGTATAACAATGGCATCTTGAAATTAGCGGCCTGGTGTTTCAATATTTCATATCTCAGTTTTTCCTTATCTGCATTGAAAGGAGAAGCTGAAATATTGATTATTAACTGCGGATTGAAAACACTCAAGTTTTTAAGTGGGTCTTCGGTATAACTAAAGAAATCCATCTCATCCCATAGATCCTCACAAATTGTAATTGCAGTCTTTACCCCATGAATGTCAACTGTTTTAAAAACATTATTGCTTTGAAAATACCGTGCTTCACTGAATACATCGTAAGTTGGCAAAAGTGTCTTATAGATTGTATCGATATGTTCCCCATTTTGCAAAATACAAGCTGCATTATATAGCCTCCTTCCTCTAATATTTGTGTTGGGCAAGGGACAACCAACTATAGCTATTATACCGTTAGTGGCATTGGTTATTTCTACTAAAGCTTCTTCACATTTTTTTACAAAATAAGGATAATCGAGTAAATCATCAGGCGGGTAGCCACAAACAGCCAATTCGCTGAAAACAATTAGGCTTGCACCTTTGGCGCGAGCCTCATTAATTGCATTTATTATTTTTACAGTATTACCTGCAAAATCTCCTATGGTATAATTAAGTTGGGCAAGAGCGATTTTCATACGCCCCACAAAGAACGGTCTTTAAAAGAAAAAACCCAACTCCAGACCCAAGACATTATTTATCATTTTGGATTTTTTGTCATCCAGGATATCTGTAAAACCATTGTTGAACCGTAAACCACCTACGAAACTCGTATTGCCACTCAGGTTGTATTCTATTCCAATACCCAATACCATGGAGGCCCGTATTGCGTTTATATTATCTGTATGTTCTTTGAAATCATACTTATTATTATCACTATTTGTAGAAATGTATTTCTCTTTTGTTGGAAACTGAGGTCCATTAACGGCAGATGCAGAAGTTGTTACTTGGTTACCAATCAATATTCCCGGTGCAAGCCCAATCTGACCCCAGTATCGCATTCCATTGCTCTCATTAGTCCTGAACTTAAAAGTTAAAGGTATCTCGATATATTTAAGGTTATATTTGTAGGTGACATTATTATAACCTTGGCCAAATGTGCTAGACGGTAATGTGTAGATGGAATCTGGTTTCAACTTAATATTATTGGACATGGATGTGACTAAGAGTTCAGGTGTGAAAAAATAGTTCTGGTCAAGTTTAATATCCGCCATTAACCCAAATGAAAATCCTATGCCAGAGCCATTCTTAACAACATTAGCTGTTTTAGCTTTGGTCCAATCTAGGCCAGGAATGATCTTAAACCCTATTCTGAAATCCCTCTCATCTTGTGCATGTGTGTTTACAACAAAAAAAGAAACGAGCGCCAATAAAAGTGAAGATTTAATCGTTCTATTCATGATATTATTATTTAATTTGCAACAAAAATGACTAAAAAATTTAGATTTATCACTAACTCATTTGCATTATTTATCCTTATACTGTCCTCAGGATGCAAAGATAACCGCCTCGATGTTGATGTTTCGGACGTTGAAATAAAACTTGACATCAAGCATTTTGAGGAAGACCTTTTTGAAAATAAACTCGTTGATTACGTCAAAACGAAAAAAAAATATGGCTATTTTATTGATGATTATACAATGGGGATCCTTGGATTACAAGGCGATAGTATTACAGCATTTAACCAAATGCTTGAATTAAAAAATGTACTGAGTTTTAAAAATGTCTATAAGGATGTGCATGAAAAATATAAGGACTTTAAACCTTATGAGGATGAATTGACAAATGCCTACCGTCATTTTAGGTATTATTATCCGAACGAAAAGATCCCTTCCATTATCACCTTTACAAGTAATTTTAGTTTTTATATGAACCCTGTTGGCGATGGATATATCGGAATTAGCTTGGATATGCACATGGGCGAAACTTATAAAGTCTATGACTATGTGAATATTGAGCAATACTGGAGAAAAGTACTAACACCACAAACAATTGTAACCTATCATATGATGGCTCATGCTAATGACTTGTTCAGTTCAACAAATACAGGGGAAACCTTATTAGACGAAATGGTGTATTATGGCAAGCTACTTTATTTCCTTGATGCTACACTGCCAAAAGTGCCTGATGAAGCAAAAATTGGCATGACAAAAGCTGAATTTGAATGGTGCAAGGCTGAGGAAAAAAATATTTGGGCCTTTCTGGTCAAAGAAAAATACTTATACGAAACGGATGGCAAAAAATACGAGAAATTGATTAAGGAAGGACCGAAAACTATTTTAAGTGGAGTTCCAGAGGGCGCCCCTGCAATGCTGGGAAGGTACATTGGCTGGATGATCGTAAAGCAACTGATGAAAGAAAACCCTGACATTACCCTTCAAGATCTTATGAAAAACAAAGATGCTAAAGGCATTATGCAGCAAAGTGGCTATAAGCCTTGAGTGTGAAAGATATTCGGCATACAATTTGACTTTACATTTTCAATAATTAATTCTATGCTACCGAATATACCAGATACCAGCTTACCCAGGATTGTTATAGTCGGCGGTGGTTTTGCAGGACTGAAATTAGCTACAAAACTGAAAAATTCACTATTCCAAGTTGTATTGTTAGATAAAAACAATTTTCACCAATTTCAACCATTGTTTTATCAAGTGGCCACGGCAAGCCTTGAGCCAAGCGCTATTTCATTCCCCTACAGGAAAATATTCCAGAATTACAAAAACTTTCATTTCAGAGAAACCTATGTTAAAAAGATAGATTCGACTAATCAAATTGTAGAATGTAGTATAGGCAATATTAAGTATGATTATCTTGTATTAGCCATGGGAACCGATACTAATTTTTATAAAATCCATTCAATTGAAGAGAATAGTCTCCCAATGAAAACAGTTTCTGAAGCCTTGAGAT
>JBBQIF010000045.1:0-11921 GCA_038324665.1 Bacteroidia bacterium | reverse complement strand
GTGTCATCCTTAGGATAAAAATACAGGACTAATTTCTTCCCTTTAAATTCATCAAGCGACCTTAAATTCCCATTCTGATCATTGGCTTTAAATTTTGGGGCCTTATCCCCCGTTTTTAGTGTTGTCATATTACGTTAATTTCTTTTGTATAAGTGCGTGCATTTTTCCTTTCATCATATACCACTAGGCGAATAACATGTTTACCTTTTAACAATGGATTAGGAACCCTTCCAAACAATAAACTTTCTTTTGATTCATAATCCAGCAATACCCAGGCATCGTCAATATAAAAATCAAAATCTGCTATTCCTGATAAATTATCACTGATTTTGAATGCAAAATATCCATTCTTATTTAGTTGAACTACCTTGATTACCGGTCTTATCGTATCCAAAGTAATATAAAATGTACTGAATTCTTTAACACCAGCCACCAACCAGCCATTTTTATTCACTCCCCCGTATGACTTGCCATACACATTGCACACTACATATTTGTTGGCGAGCGGCAATTGTTCAGGGCTGAGCTTGAACGACAATTCAATACGCTTGTCTATTGGCACAAGGTCGTTGCCGATCGTATAATTTTCACCATAATTTTTATAGAAATTCAATTTATAGTCGGCATAAAGCGTATTTTTCGGGATGGTTAACTTAAATCTGTCACCCACGGTAAAGGTGTTATCCATAGCCGCTTTGCAGTATTGAGCTGTTTTACTGTAAGGAACATAATCCTTTACCTGCATGCCATTATCATCTCCAGTTATAAACATAGTTTTTTCCGATTTATTGCCATAAACATCTTTGGCAACAATTTTAAATTCATGCCTTTCAGAATCATTGATTGTGAACCATCCATCCGTTTTTGAATTTTTATAAAAATCGAGGGTGTTCCCCTCATCTATGAATAATTTATGCATTTTTATTCCGCTCTGTTTTTGCCTCCGGTAATCAATATAATTGTTGAGCATTCGCATCTGACTAAATAGGAAATGCTCTATGCTACAATCGTATATTAATTTCCCATTGTGAAACACCTGAAGATAATTTACGCCATTATTGTTATGGGTGGAGGTAGCCAAATCTTTAATATTAGCCCCTAAGGCATACTGCCCATAAGCCACCTTGTATTCTGTGACAGGACTGAGGACCTTTTTTTTCTTTTTTCCTACCTTTACATAATGCGTTTTATATAATTGTAATCCTTCAGAAGGAAAATGCCCGTTGCTTCGTTTGGCAAGTGTATCATAACTGTACAGATAAACATTTGAAATAATAGGTGCTAGATAATCTGTCATTTTTATGCCAAACAACAGAGGGTTTACAGGTGCTTCAGTGAGTGTTTCCCTTATTTCAAAATGAAGGTGCGGCCCTTGAGATCCTCCTGTATTGCCGCTATAGGCAATTACCTGACCTTGTGTTACCGCCAATAAATCTTTTTCTGGATATAATTCCTGTTCCCATTTCTGTTGGTAATATTGATTTTTTTCTATGTACCATTTTATTTCTTTAGGAAAATCACTTAAGTGAGCATAAACACTTGTAAAACCGTTGCTATGCGTAACATACAGTGCTTTTCCATAACCAACAGTGGAAATGTTTATTCTTGAAATATAACCATCACCTATTGCAATTACTGGCTTCCCAATTTGACTGTTCGTGCGGATATCTAGTCCGCCGTGGAAGTGATTCGGCCTCAATTCGCAAAAAGTGCCAATAATTTCTAATTTACCTTGTAGCGGATTAATAAATACGTTTTGGGGGTAGTGGTCAAAGGATTGTGAACAGATGTTAAAACACAGGAAACAAAAACACGATATAGCAAACTCCTTCATCAATTATTTTACTTCAAAATTAAAAAACTCCCTATCACCTGCCTTTCCTATCAAGTTATCACCGATTGCAACCGCCCCAACTCCGGCCGGTGTCCCGGTAAATATTAAATCACCGGTTTTCAATGTAAAATATTGAGAAACAAAACTGATGATGGCATCAATACTAAATAACATATCCGCAGTATTGCCTTGCTGCACCATCTGTTTATTTTTTAGAAGCGTAAAATCAAGATGATTTAAATCCATTTCAGTTTTCGGAATAAAGCTACCCGCAACTGCGGAATTATCAAAAGCCTTGGCCAATTCCCATGGCAGTCCTTTCGATTTTAATTCAGTTTGAAGATCCCTTGCCGTAAAATCAACACCCAAAGTAAATTCTGAATAATACTTGTGGGCAAACTGAGGGGCAATGCTCTTACCCATTTTATCGATTTTTACTACCACCTCTATTTCATGGTGAATATCATTACTGAAGCCGGGAAGATAAAAGGGTTCGTTATTTTTGAGAAGAGCGGTATCGGGTTTACAGAAAATTACGGGTTTTTCAGGCAATTCATTGCCCAACTCCTTTGCATGAGCACCATAATTCCTCCCAATACAGATAATTTTCATTTTGCAAATATAGACCAATCGGTGATAGATTTTTGTAAAAATCAATTCGTATGTGAGCTTATACCAAACCGTTAGGTTAAGAATTATTCGGAGACTATCAGGGTAAAGTATAATTTCTTTATTTTTGAAAAAGAATGAAGCAACCACCCATGCTACTGAAATATTTCAGGATACTTAAAAACACAAACCATAGTCATTAAATATTTATACCATGAAATCAATAAAACTAGATTTAATACTCAGTCTAATCGCAGCTATCATTATGCTGCAGACACTGTTTTACAAATTTTCGGCTAGCCCCGAATCCATTTATATTTTTTCCACTCTCGGCATAGAACCTTGGGGAAGGATTGGATCGGGAATTGCAGAATTGATTGCCAGTATATTGTTACTATTTAACAGAACCCGTTTAATAGGCGCATTGATGGGAGCTGGCATTATGATGGGTGCTATTGCTGCCCATCTATTTATTTTGGGCATAGTGGTAATGAATGACAAGGGTCTTTTGTTCATACTGGCCTTGGTTACTTTTGTTTGCTGTGGAATTATTGTATGGAAGAACCGATCAGGAATACCCCAACTTCTGAAGATGAAATTTTAAACTACAAATAGATAATAGAGTAGGAATTTATAACCCCAATACCTTTTCAATCGGCAGCTTTCCATCAAACAACATCTCCGGATTTTCAAGCAATTGCTTCACCCTTACAAGGAAACTCACACTTTCTCTGCCGTCAATTATCCTATGGTCGTAACTTAATGCCACATACATCATAGGTCTTATAACTACATTACCATTTTCGGCTACCGGTCTTTCAATAATATTATGCATACCTAAAATAGCAGACTGGGGTGGATTGATAATAGGCGTACTCATCATACTACCAAATACACCGCCATTGGTAATTGTAAAAGTACCACCGCTCATTTCTTCCATACTCAGTTTATTATCCTTTGCTTTACCTGCCAGTCTTTTAACATCCTTTTCAATATCCGCAAGGCTCAATGTTTCGGCACTCCTGATAACAGGAACAACTAATCCCCTTGGACCGGAAACGGCGATGGATATATCACAATAATCGTTAAATTGCATCTGATCGCCATCAATAAAAGCATTTACTGCAGGCCAATCCTGCAAGGCAATACAACAAGCTCTTGTAAAAAAACTCATGAACCCTAAACCAATTTGGTGTTTCTCAAGAAATGTCGCTTTGTATTTGCTTCTCAGATCCATGACAGGTTTCATATTTACCTCATTAAAGGTAGTAAGCATGGCCGTTTCATTCTTTGCTGCTACCAGCCTTTTGGCAACTGTTTTGCGAAGGTTGGACATTTTCTCTAGTCTTGAATTCCTTTCACCATCTGGATTACTATATTTACTTACTGTCGTTTCACCTGTTTTTCCATTGGCTATTATTGCCTCTAGCACATCTGTCCTTGTTATCCGGCCATTTGGGCCGCTACCCTTTACCTGGTCTGGTTTTAGGCCATGCGCTGACATTAGCTCTTTTGCCAAAGGTGCTATGTGCACATCACTTTCAATAACTGTGGTTTTTATAACAGGCTCCACCGCTTTCGATGGGGCTTCTTTAGTAGTAGCCTTGCCTTCCGCTTTTACCTCTTCCTTTTTTGCATCAACTTTAGATGGTGCAACTTCAGCCGGCGCTTTGGCGGTATCATCAATACTTACTATTATGGCTCCTACTTTTATCTCCTCACCCTCTTTTGCAAACTGTTTTGTTAATATGCCCGCTACTTCTGCATTCACTTCAAAGGTTGCTTTTTCACTTTCAAGCTCTACCAGTGGCTCATCCATTTTTACATAATCTCCCGGCTGCTTCAGCCATTTTGATACGGTTACTTCGTTTATGGATTCTCCGGGACTGGGTACTTTTATTTCAATTGACATGGGGCCTATAATTTGAGTGCAAAGTTAATACAATTTAGTGATTAGTGGCTAGTATTTAGTGACTAGTGGAGCAGAGGTTTTACCTGTATTAGATTGGAATAGTTAGCAATTAACAATTTAAAGGGAAAGTTATATTAACTGCTTAGCGCCTGTCTCTTGCGTTCCGCTTAGTTCCTTCCTTTAAATATTATCCACTATATCCTAGCTACTTATCTCATTTAGATTAATTATACTTAGAGTGAATAATATAACAAATATTGATAATTGAATTTAACCATTCTATTTTTTTCATTCACTAAAAACACACACCTTTGCACCATTATGTCAGTATTAGTAGGAAAAAGAGCACCACATTTTAGTGCACCAGCCGTTATAAACGGAGAAGAAATAGTAGAAAATTTTAGCTTAGATCAATATCTTGGTAAAAACCATGTGATACTTTTCTTTTACCCAAAGGATTTTACATTTGTTTGCCCAACAGAATTGCATGCTTTCCAGGCTGCTTTGGGTGAATTCGAAAAAAGGGGCGTTAAAATAGTTGCTTGTAGCACAGATACTGAAGAAAGTCACTATACCTGGCTGCAAATGCCAAAGGATAAAGGCGGTATTCAAGGAATTACTTATCCTATTGTTGCTGATACTACTAAAGCCATTACCACCAATTTTGGTGTTTTAAAAGGACATTATGATTACAATGATGATGGCTTACTAATTGCAAATGGACCCATGATTGCCTTCAGGGGTTTATTCCTAATTGATAAGGAAGGCGTTGTTATGCACCAAGTGGTAAACAATAATTCATTGGGTAGAAGTGTAGATGAGACTATAAGAATGATAGATGCCTTGCAGCACAATGAAGAGAAGGGTGAAGTATGCCCTGCCAACTGGGAAAAAGGCAAACAAGCCATGAATGCTACTGTTAAAGGTGTTACAGAATACCTTAGCCAAAACTAATACACCCCATTTATTTATATTAGTCACAAATCCGATTACTTTAAGATGTAATCGGATTTTTTGTGTACTCAATCTTTGGCTAAAACCCTGCTCAAAGGGAAATAATTCCCGTTCATTTTCGTTGAAGCACCAATACCAACTTTTGAATCCTTACTCTACCAATGCTTACAGAATATTGTCCACTTTTTGGTACAATCCTTGAATAGACTCATTTAAGAAAGTGTTTAATTCGCACTTTCGTTAAAAATCGACTGTTTAACTTAAAACAAAAAACCCAGCTTATGTCAAGAGCAATTACCTCCAAAATTTTAGTCATTACCATTCTCCTTACTAGTGTAAAACTGAATGCACAACAATGGCTTGGTCGTACTACCGGCAACTATTCCGGCACTTATGGCCTTTACAACAACGCTTCTTCTATTGCGGATTCAAAGTATAAGTACTATTTCAATTTTTGGGGAAGGGGTGATAATTTTTACAATAATAACATGCTTTATAATGCGCCTATTAAGCTTAACCAATGGGCTAACGGCACTTATGATATTAACCAGAAAAGACTTGATGGCAAACCAGATTTTCAAAAAGACTGGTTAATAGAATCCCTTAATGGCAAAACAAAACAATTCAGCTTTAACCAAGATATATGGGGGCCCTCTTTCATGTTTCCATTATCACATCAGGTAAGTATGTCCATTAATACCAGGCAGCGCAGTAGTTTACAAATATTTGGCATTAGTGAGCCTATGGCTAGGTTCGCTTATCATGGCCTCGATTCTTCAAGCGGCATCTATAAAGGTAACAATGGTTTAAACAGGAATACGGGCTATAGCAACGGGAAATTTGGTGTGAATGCCCAGAGTTTTCAGGAATTAAGTTTTTCTCTTGCAGGCGTTTTGGCAAAAAATACCAAGAATCAGTTAACTGGTGGACTTACCGTTAAATTTATCAGAGGTCTTGGCGCTGCTTATGTTAGAGGTACAGGTTTTGATATGGCTGTAACTGGAAATAATTCAGCCCAAATACAAAATGCCAATATACAATATGCCTACACAGATGATAAAAGTGTTGTAGCACCTTTCAATAAACCTTACGGACTATTTACCCTTCAATCTAAGGGTGGTGGTGCAGGTATTGACCTTGGTCTGACATACACCCACCGGTCAAGAGCAGGCAAATATGCCAATAATAAATACTGCAATGATAATAATAACAGGAGTGATTACGATTTTAAGCTCGCAGCAGCATTTAATGACCTTGGAGGTATTCATTTTAACCAGGGCGCCGTTAAGTATGATTACTCAAATACCTCGGCAGTGAATGTAAATACCTCGACCAATATTCTTAATGGTTTCAACCAACCAAAACAAAATGCTTTTGATACTATTGGTCAGAAAGTTTTCGGTCAGCTTGGTGCTGCTAAAACACGTGGGTTTACCACTAGTTTACCAGCCGCTTTTAATATGCAAATGGATTTCCGTATGTCGGAGCACCTTTATACTGCAATTTATTTAAACCAAAGCTTGAAAAGTATTAATTCCACAGGCATGAGAAGCACTTCGATGTTATCTGTTATACCAAGATTTGAATCAAGAGGGTTTGAATTTAGTATGCCTTTGACATTAAGTGAAAACTACAAGAACTTTTATGTAGGTGCTTATGCCCGCTTCGGCCCTGTCTTTGTAGGTTCAGATAATTTAGGTGGCCTACTGAATGTCGCAGGTAATACTGAATTCAGGGGAGCGGATATTTATGGAGGTGTTTCATTCGGCATTGGTTATTGCCATAAATGGTGGTCAGAAGATAAAGTTGAACCAACACGCATAGATACTGTCACACAAAGAGATTCAATTATTAAAAAAGATAGCATTAAAACCGAGAAACGCGATACAATTAATATTCTTAAACGCGATACAATCAAAATAAAAGTACACGATACAATTATCA
Organism: Bacteroidia bacterium; assembly: GCA_038324665.1. GTDB lineage: Bacteria > Bacteroidota > Bacteroidia > NS11-12g > UBA955 > JABMMZ01. The sequence goes on along the minus strand of JBBQIF010000045.1, from coordinate 4,668 downwards.
TCAATAAAAAAGGTGAAGCAATAAATAAAGTCATCCACGATACTTTGTATATTGAAAAAACCATCAAGTCAAAGTCTGATTATGACAAAGAGCTTGAGTTGAAGAAGCAAGAAGAGATTCTGAATGCGCGCCAGAGAGAGCTGGATAGGAAAGAAAGGGACTTACAGGATAAGCTAAAAGGGACTTACAATGAAAGTGAGATACTTAAAAATTGTAAGACACAAACTACTGTTCTGACCGCTGAGAATACTACTCTTAAAACCAAGGTAAACACCCAAGATGACGAAATTACCAGATTAAAATTACTAGTAGAAGAATTAAATAGGAACAAGTCTAAAAATGATGCTGAAATATTAGCACTTAAAAGTTGTAAAGGCATAATTAAATACAACGAAGCAGGAAGAGCCCTAACGCCATGTGAATTGTATGAAGAGGAATTATATAGGCGTAAAAACTTAGAAACTGCAAATATCGCAAAAGATGCAGAAATTGAAAAACTAGATAAAAATGTCGCTGAACTCGAGGCCCAGATTACAGCCTTAAAGAAAATAATTGCATCTAAAACCGATGTGGAAGTGATGAAGGGAACAGATGCAGAAAAATTGCAGAAGGCACAGAAACAGATTGATTCTTTGAATATCAAATTAATTACGCTGCAAGCTGAAATTAATAATTGCAAAAAGAATATATCCGTTAACCAGGCTGAAATTTTGAAGGCACAAGCAGATAAAGCAAAAGCTGAAAATGAAGCTAAATTAGCTAGTAAAAAGGCAGACAGCCTGCAATCTAAATTAATCTATATCAATGCTGATTTAGACAATTGCAAAAAGAATAGTTCGCAGAATGATGCGGAGATTAATAAGGCAAAAAATGATAAGGCTAAAGCAGAAAATGATGCCAGGCTAGCCTTAAAGAAAGCTGACAGCCTGCAATCCAGATTGATATATGTGGTTGCTGATCTTGAAAATTGCAAAAAAGGCAATGGTTCACAGAACGATGCCGAAATTGTGAAAGCGAAGGCTGATAAGGCAAAAGCTGAAAATGAAGCCAAATTGGCATTGAAAAAAGCCGACAGCTTGCAAATCAAATTAATATACCTTAACGCCGATCTTGAAAACTGCAAAAAAGGAAGCGGTTCACAAAACGATGCAGAAATTGTAAAATTAAAAACAGAGAAGGCTAATGCTGAGAATTTAGCTAAACTGGCTGTTAAGAAAGCAGATAGCCTACAAATTAAATTGGTATCAATTAACGAGGACTTGGACAACTGCAAAAAGAACAGTAATAATTCCAACAATGAAGCTACCTTGGTCAAACTTAAAAAATGTGAAGATGATTATGCCTTATATAAAGCTGAATTGGATGCCGCCAACAAAACCAATTTAACATTGAACGCCAAAATTTATAAGCGGGATGCTACTATCGACAGTCTGATTACCGAACTCTCTAATTGCAAAAACAATAATAATAGCAATGAGAATGCTGAACTCTTAAAAAAATGCAATCAAGCTAAAAATGATTTAAATACGGAAACCCTGACTTTAAAGAATAGAGTGAATGCCGCCAATAAATCACTTGACAGTGCAAATATAGTGGCCGCTAATCTTAAGAAAGATAAAGTAACATTGGAAGCACAAGTAGCAGATTTGAATGAAAAAGTGAAAATCAGCAACAATTGTGATGACTTGAAAAAACAAATAGACGAAAAAAATGCAACCATTACCGACCTGAAATCACAAAATACCGCGTTGCAAACCAAAGTCAATAACCTTACCAGTCAATTAAACGAACTGAAAACAGAATACAATTTTATAAATGTCCAAAACCAGAAATGCAGCAAAAAACTCGACAGTTGCATGCGTGGTCTATTGAATAATCCTGGAAATGGGGACGGTGGAAATGGTGGAAGTAAAGGTGGAAGTATTGATGATAATAACAGTGGAAGCATCGATAACCCTAACAGCGAAAGCAGTGATTCTACCATACTTGAGGGTAAGAATGAAAATAGCAGCAATGATGATGTTTATTCTTCATCACCTACTAAAGAGAGAAAATACGGCCTGCTCAATCTGGGGGTGGAGATTGCTAAGATAATTATTAAATCAGCAAGTTCAAATGGCAATACTACATCTAGCCCTGCTCCCGTACCTGGTAATCCGAAGGAAACTCCTTCAACCAACACTGGAAACAACACGGGCACAAATACTGGCAATACTGGCAATGGTAGGAACACAGAAACAAAAGTTGAAAGAAATACGAGTAGTGGAACCTCTGGCAGTACTCGTAGAAGATAATTTTCCAATTGATGACAAACACACTGATCTAAGGGGGGGGGGATTTGCCCCCCTTTTTTCATGTAAATTGTTTTCACGAATTTCTTGCACATTTCAATATAAATTGTATATTTGCACCGTATTAAAAGTATTGTTAAGGGCCCCCAAAAGGCCCTTAATTGTTGTATATGAGTGTATCACAAACATTAAACGAGATCCTTGATTCAGTGCTGAAAGAGCATCCGGGGGTATTTTTGGTAGAGACCAAACACCAACAGCAGTCGCATGAGTTTATTCTCGATGCGGATGAGGCTATTGGTATTGCCACCATTTCCGGAATCGGTCGCTCTTTGAATCATTTTGCAGAAGAACAAATCCCTGCCGAAGAAATTTATGATATTGATGTTTGCAGTCCCGGGGCAGATACTCCACTTAAAATGCTAAGACAGTTCCCAAAGCATATAGGCCGTGAATTTGAAATAGTACTGCTAGACGACTCAAATATTAAGGGGAAATTAACCGCTATCGAAAATGAGATTTTAACATTCGAATACTTTAAATCAGCCAAGCCGAAAAAAAATGAATTGAAAGAACTTATTTCAATTCCATATAACCAAATAAAAAAAGCAACCATTATATTATCATTCAAATGAAAGCAGCTTCACCACAAGTAATGACCGTAAGAGGATTAGTAGAATCTTTTACCGAGTTCAAGGAATTTAAAAACATAGATAGGCCTACGCTAATGCGTGTGCTTGAAGAGGTATTTCGCAACATGCTTAAAAAACGTTATGGCGACGATACGAATTTTGATATCATCATCAATACAGAACAGGGCGATTTAGAAATTTACCGCAACCGTTTAATTGTAGATGACGGTGAAGTGGAAGATGAAAACCTCCAAATCAGTATTACAGATGCAAAGAAATTGGAAGCTGATTATGAAATTGGCGAGGAAGCAATAGACCAAGTACCAATGGATTTCTTCGGCAGGAGGAATATTCTAGCGGCCCGCCAAACGCTGATGACAAAGATCATGGAGCTTGAGAAAGACGAGTTGATGCGCAAATACACCGACCGCGTTGGTGAAATCGTTTCAGGCGAAGTTTACCAAATCTGGAAAAAAGAAATCATGGTATTAGATGATGATGGCAATGAATTACTATTACCTAAAACTGAAATGATAGGGGCTGATTTTTACAAAAAAGGCGAAACGCTAAAAGCCATTGTTCATGAAGTTGCCATGCATAACGGCACACCGAAAATTATTTTATCGCGTACCTCCCCAGTGTTCTTAGAAAAACTGATGGAATTAGAAGTACCCGAGATTTTGGATGGTTTAATTACTATTAAGAAAATTGTTAGAGAGCCGGGTGAAAGGGCTAAGATTGCTGTAGAAAGTTATGATGATAGGATTGACCCTGTTGGTGCTTGTGTAGGCATGAAAGGCAGCAGGATCCACGGCATTGTGCGCGAATTGAGAAACGAGAACATAGACGTTATCAATTTTACAACCAACCCTACTCTGTTTGTTCAAAGGGCTTTAAACCCAGCGAAAATATCTTCTATCGCTTTAGACGAAGTGCATAAAAAAGCGAATGTTTTCTTACATCCAGACCAAGTGAGTTTGGCCATTGGTAAAGGTGGTTTCAACATCCGATTGGCGAGCAGATTGGTAGGTTATGATATAGAAGTTTACAGAGAAGATGCTGAATTTGATGATTCTGATATTGATTTGGACGAATTCTCAGACGAAATAGATAGCTGGATAATCGATGAGCTTAAAGCCATTGGATTAGATACTGCAAAATCAGTATTGGATTCAAGTACCGAAGACCTAGTAAGGCGTACAGAATTAGAAGAAGAAACAGTAGTAGAGATTAAACGTATCTTACAAGCTGAGTTCGAGAAATAAGCCTCCTTCGATAAACTCAGGATGACTTATAATCGATAAACTCAGGATGACCTTCCAATAAAATATAATTAAAAAGCCCTGGCTGTAAATGTCAGGGCTTTTTTATGAAATAAGTCTGTATGTTTTTTCAGACTTTTAAAATAGCAAAGTGAATCTATTTTATTACAGCAATCTTGCTATTAAACTTCTGATCGTTAATTACCTCAACAGAATATAACCCTGAATTTAAATTGCTGATATCTAAACTACATAGTTCTCTTCCTGATGAAGATGCAGTATAAACCAACTTGCCATTTAAATCATAGACATTGATGAGTGACTGATCATGGGCTGTCAGGTCTATCGCCAATTCATTGTTCGCAGGGTTGGGATACATCCTAATTAAACTATTCTTTTCAGTATGGACAGAAAGGTCATGCGAACCCAATCTGACATTATCAATATTGATAGAGCCGCCCATGCCAGAGATATAATCAAACC
>JBBQIF010000044.1:0-11944 GCA_038324665.1 Bacteroidia bacterium | reverse complement strand
ATTAATAAATTTAGTGTGAAAATCTGCAGCAGTGTTCTCATCATACAGAGTATCAATATATTTTACACCTGTTCGATATGATAATGCCCAAAATACAACGGGATCCATGAAAAAATGAATACATTCTCTTTTAGAAGTAATTGAAATTGGTTCATTTCCAGCAGTATAACTGCCGTCAAAACCATCTATAACTATTTTATTATCAAACGTTTTTTCATAGTTTGGATTGATGCTAATAGGGTCTTGATTTAGCACAACTTCAAAGCCTGGAGAATACTCTATCTCGTCAACAAACTTAAATTTACCTATCTTTAATCCCCCGGTTATAAAATATAACTCTTTATTATTCTGCTTTTCAATAAAAACATTTGCAAAAAAATTATCGCCAGTATAGTAAAGATTTTCAATTGAAAGATTTGTAAAATTACCGTACAAATACTTTAGAAGATCTATATTATTGGTTTGTGCATATGTGGAATCCCTTAATACGTATACATCATCTACTTTGACCATATAATCACTTCTTTTTAGCCCCCGATAAATATAATATCCTACTTTAGGGGTAATATCAGAAGGGTAGGGCTCCACAGTTTTTATTATTACGTTTACTAATTCATCGGCAATAGTATCATAAAGATTGTCAAATAATAAAATATAACCATTCGTAACAGCATAGGCATCATTGTCTGCTGCAATGGTAAAGAGACTTGTTGTTCGATATTGAGAAGTGCTTAATGGACCATATCTCTGATCTTCGCTTTGGCTAATATTATCTGGATTAGTAAAAAAATGCACACTCATAATCTATAAGAACTTATTGTAAATTAAAAAATTATTTAAACTAAAAAACATGACACAAAAATGATATTTCATAATTTATTGACCTAAAAATCAGTTTATCAAATCAAGGGTATTTAAATTAATAAACAATCAATTCTGCATTAAATTTTACAAAAATGATACAAAAGTATCATGACATAATAGCCGAAAATAGCCTTATTTGGCGTAAATCGGATTCTCGAGCTTGTTTTGGGCTAAAAAATTGCCTTCTTCATTTTTTTTAGCTTTATTTTTGCATAACCAAACGGGCAAATAGTTTTAATTTTTATTTGCAATAAACATGAAAACAAATAATTTATATAAATCGGGTTTAATTATCCTTGTATTTCTCTCATCTACAAACTATCAATGTTATGCCCAGAAACTGGAACTCAAAAAAAACTGGTGGATCCCCAATGGCACTGTAGAAACCATAGTAGATGATACGGCACGCGGCCGCATATTAATAGGAGGCAATTTTACAAGTATAGGTCCGTATAAACCTAATGGTGCATTAGTTGATTACACTGTAGGTTCTTGTGACCTGAGATATGCTATCCCAAATGATGATGTAAATGCCGTGGTATCCGACGGACACAAGGGCTGGTTCATTGGCGGCACTTTTACAATGGTGGGGGATAGTATCCGAAATGCTATTGCCCATATTGACAGCAATGGGCAGGTTACTAATTTCTTTGCCAATAAGGAAGGTTTCACGGGATATGTTAAAACTCTTATGCTAAAAGATAGCATATTATATGTGGGTGGGACTATTGATGGATATGGCAGGTTTAAATCTAACAGCGTCTTGATCGATACTGCCGGGTCTATCGACCAGAATTTTCCTGAGGCGAACGGGCATGTTCTTAAAACACTTCCCGATGGTAAAGGGGGTTGGTATATTGGCGGTAATTTTACGAAGGTTGGAGATAGCCTAAGGAACGGATTGGCACATATTGATTCTTTAGGTCATATCAGTGCCTGGAACCCAAATCCCGATAACGATGTAACGGAACTTAAACTGAATGGGAATATCCTGTATGTTGGGGGATACTTTTTAAATATTGGCGGGAAAGCAAGGAATAAAATTGCAGCCATAGATGTAAAAACCGGCAAAGCCAATGCATGGAATCCAAATGGGGGAACCTATGTTAGCACGGTACTCTCAATCGAGGTCAGTGGGAAATTGATCTACCTGGGCGGGAGTTTTACCACTATGGGAGGTGCGGGAAGGAAAGGCCTGGCTGCTGTAGATTCCGCAACCGGAATTGCCAATTCCTGGAACCCTGCCCCTGACGATAATATATACAAGATCGTTAAATCAGGTAATTCTATTTATGTAGGAGGGATTTTCAAAAATATTTCAGGTAAGGCCAGGACAGGTTTGGTAGCTTATGATAGTGCAAGTGGAAAATTAAAGGGCTGGGACCCAAAATCGGATAATAATGTGAAAGCAATGATCCCTTACGGGAATAAATTATATATCGGGGGCGACTTTACTTCGGTTGGGGGGCAAACGCGCAATAGGCTTGCCATACTTGACACAACTACTGCAACGGCCGGAGCATGGAACCCGAACGCAGGTTCTTTCGTTACTTCAATGACAATTATAGGTAATAACCTTTATGTCATAGGGCAGTTCCAGGCTTTAAACGGCAAGCCAAGGTATCATATCGGGGCTGTTGATATTAATACGGGTGCGCTGCAAAAGTGGAGACCCTCGCTTAGCAGTGTGAATTACATTTCCTCTTACAAAGACAAAATACTGATTGGCGCGGCAAATATTGCAATTGTTGAAAATACAAGAAAGGGTCTGGCATCAATTAATATTAAAACCCGGAAGCTGACAGATTGGAACCCTGATCCAAATGGTTTGGTTACATCACTGGCTGAAAAGAAAGGGATAATTTATATTGGGGGTGGGTTCACCCAGATCGGCGGGCAGGCAAGGAAGAGTTTAGCAGCCCTGGATGCAAAGACTGGCAACGCCACTGCCTGGGATCCGTCTGCCAATACAGTTGTTTATGGCATTAAAATTAAAGATTCCATTCTATATACTGTTGGTACTTTCTCTACTATTGGAGGTCAAAGCCGGGGCAAAATAGCTGCTGTCAATTTGAATAATGCAGCCATACTGCCCCTGAACCTGGTGGCAGACAATGATGCCTATTGTGTAGATATACAGGATAGTATTCTATATGTCGGGGGGAAATTCAGTAAGATCGGCTCAAATACATCTTGTAAAAACCTATTCGGATATAACTTAATTTCCAATAAGGTCACTTTCAGTTCCCTAATTGATGGTCCGGTGAAGAGCGTTATTGTAAAAGATAATTTTGTGTATGCTGGAGGATTATTTTTAACTGCAAAAGGCCTGGACAGGATAAATGCCGCTATTTTTGATAGGAAGACAGCACAACCAACGGCATGGGTAGCCAATCCTGATAATAATGTTTATACAATGGCTTTAGGGGAAAATGGTATTTATATTGGAGGTGCTTTTAATACGATAGGTGGTATTACCAGGCGCGCTATTGCGGCATTGGATCCCGGTACGGGTATTCCTACCAGCTGGGACCCTGGTGCTAGTGCTACTAACGGTGCAAGTGTGATGACTATCCTTGCAAGGGATACTGTAATTTATGTTGGTGGATTTTTTAGTTCTATTGGAAAAAAAAAAGGGACAATATTGCTGCTTTAAACCCTGTGACAGGTATTGCAAATTCTTTTTATGCTTCCATTGATTATTCCAAACAGGTAGCATACATAAGTCATATAGTAATGAAAGATGATTTGTTGTATGTAGCAGGACAATTTGATGATTTTGCCGGCAAGTACCGAAGGTCACTGGCGGCAGTGGATCCCAGCACAGGTATTCCCAATAGTTGGGACCCCAGTCCTAATAAGCTGGTATTTGATATGGTCATCAAAGATTCAACACTCTATTGCGGAGGGGAATTTGACAGCATTTGTGGAAAACGGCAGTTGTACCTTGCCGGAATAAGCATGAAAAGCAAAACCCTTCGCCCATGGAATCCTGCGCCAAATAGCTGGGTATATGCCCTATGCGTTGATGATACATTAATTTATACGGGGGGGGAATTTACACCTATTGGTGGGCAAAACAGGGGGAGGATTGCCGGTATTAGCCTTAAAACAGGAAATGCCAATGGATTGAAGCCTTACCTTGATGATGATGTGCGCCAGATTGCGATTAAGGATTCTCTTATCTATATTATTGGAGACTTTACTAAAATAGACACATCCGCCAGGTCACATTTTTCCATTTTGAGCAAAGCTACAGGTAAATTAAATTCATTTTATCCCAAGTTTGATTTTAATCCTCTGAAAATACTGTTAAATAAGCGGTATTTATTTCTTGGAGGAGGTTTTGACCAGGTGAATTCAGAATACAGGGAGGGTTTGGCTGTGTTTGGCAAGCAATGCTTTTCATCAAGCTATAATTCAGTGTCCGCTACTCAATGCGCGCAATACAAACTTAATGGGTATACCTATCAGCAATCAGGTGTCTATAAACAAGTATTGGCTAATTATAATGGTTGTGATAGCATATTGACCCTCAACCTTACTATTAAACCCGGTACAGGCTCCTCCATTAACACTTCTTCCTGCACATCATATACATTGAACGGTCAAACTTATACCGCCACCGGTACTTACTACCAGAAATTCATCAATTACAAAGGTTGCGATAGCACAGTAACAATTAATTTCACTAAAAAAGATACATCAGCCTCCCTTGTTACAGCTTCCACATGTAAAAGTTATACTATTAATGGCCAGACTTATACTAAGTCCGGCACTTACTACCAGAAACTCACTAATAAAAAAGGTTGTGACAGTACTATAAAAATTATCGTTACAAAAAGGGATACCACTTCCTCAACAATTGTTGCATCAACCTGCACAAGTTATATTTTGAATGGGCAAACCTATACACAGACCGGCGGTTATTACCAGCAATTCACCAATGCAAAGGGATGTGATAGTACAGTAAAATTGGTACTCACGAAAATTGTTGTTGACAATTCTGTAACCCAGAATGGAAAAACGCTAACAGCCAATGCTTCTACTGCAACTTTCAACTGGGTAGATTGCAACAACAATAATACACCTGTGCCCGGAGCAACAAATGCGAGTTTTACTCCAAACAAGGATGGTAAATTTGCAGTTATTGTTACCCAATCGGGTTGCTCACTGATGTCACAGTGCTATACCATCAACTTAAGTAGCGTCCCAGACCATAATTCATCTGATGCAATAAAAGTTTATCCAAACCCAGGGCAAAGTATCATCAATATTGAACTTGAAAAAGAGGTTAATAATACAGTTATAAGATTACTTTCAACCACTGGGCAACTATTGATCGAAAATACAGAGTTAAATGGTAAAATTTTTCAAATAGACATCTCCAAATTTGCGGAAGGCATTTACCTCCTTGAAATAAGGCAAAATGATAAAATAACAAGGGTTTGGGTTGGTAAAAACTAATTGATACCAACCATCTCGACAAATATTGCCTAATTTTTTATTTGCTTTCATCAACCAAAAGCGTCCATTTAATAAGACGTAAAAAAATTTAAAATTGCGTATTTTTACGCTTTTTTAAATCATTTTCATATTTTAGATTTGGGTACTTTTATGAAGGATTCATTTTCCAACATCAATACTTTAACAAATTATGAAGTGGCAAATCCAGATCTTGGATTAGTCCCGGAATTGTATTTAGTGGGAGAGGAAACTGCCTCAGAAGATCTAAAAACTGTTCAATTAACCAAGAGGGAGATAGAAATTATGATCTATATTTGTTTGGAAATGACAACAAAGCAAATTGCAATGAAACTTCATATTTCTGACCTTACAGTCCACAATCACCGATATAACATTATGAAAAAGATCGGTAAAAAGAATTTAGCAGGAATTATAATTTATACTATCCGTTCAGGCTTATTTGTTGTTTAAGAAATCCAGAAAGAATCTAGGTGCGGTCTTGTCGGTAACACATGACGGACTTTCGGAGGCAGCCTTCCAATTTTTGTTGGTCACTTATTGTTTTTTCTACCCTAACTATATTCCTATTGCAAGCAATACCAAAGTTTTTCGTATAGCACTATTCCTAAAAAAAGCCCAACCAACAAAAATTTGTTCGAGTTTTTTTACTAAGTCGTTTGGGTATATCCCGAACGCTTCCTACCTCTCGAGGGTAGGCTTATGTCATCACCAATTGACAAAACTCTTTCATTTATCATTTAAATCATTATGTTTGTGACTTATAACATTAAAAACACTTCTAACCACCCCAAATAATAATAATTCAAAAAATTTGCCATTACAGCTAGTGCAAACTTTTAATTAAAATAATATAACATATTAAAATATAGTATATTAAGTTAAAACTATGGCAAACCAAAACCCAGAACAAATAGCCCGTGATAATATTGACAAGCAGTTAATAGACTGTGGATGGATTATCCAGGGGATTAAGCAGGTGAACCTGAATGCCGGGCTTGGAGTAGCTGTTAAAGAGTATTCTACCGATGTTGGACCTGCGGATTATGTATTGTTTGTGGAAGGCAAACCTTGTGGTGTAATAGAAGCCAAAAGGGAGGAAGAAGGACATCGGATCAATATTCATGAAGGTCAGGGTGAGGAATACACAAAGGCCAAACTTAAACACCTCAAAAATGAACCATTACCCTATGTCTATATCAGCACAGGTGAAATAACGCGATTTACAGACTTTACAGATCCCAAACCAAGGGCACGGGAAGTTTTTAGCTTTCACCGGCCTGAAACCATTAATAAATGGATTAAAAAGGGAAGATCTTTGCGGACAAGTTTACAGGATTTACCTATTCTTCAGAATGATGGCTTAAGGGATTGCCAGATAAATGCAATAAATAAGCTTGAAATCTCTTTTAAGGAGAACAGACCGAAGGCGCTTATCCAGATGGCCACGGGTGCAGGAAAAACATTTACGGCCATCACTTTCATTTATCGTTTATTGAAATTTGCCAAGGCAACAAGGGTTTTATTTTTGGTAGATACAAAAAACCTGGGCGAACAGGCCGAACAGGAATTCATGTCGTTCGTTCCGAACGATGATAACAGGAAATTTACGGAAATATATAGTGTACAGCGGTTAAAGTCAAGCTATATTGCCAATGATAGTGTAGTATGCATAAGCACCATTCAAAGACTATATTCAATCCTTAAGGGTTCCGAACTGGATGAAAAGGAGGAAGAAGAAAACCCGAACGAACGTTCGTGGCAACCAAAAGAAATACCGCCAATTGAATACGATCCCAAAATACCAATTGAGTTTTTTGACTTTATTGTCATTGACGAGTGTCACCGCAGTATCTATAATCTTTGGAAACAGGTTTTAGAATACTTTGATGCATTTGAGATTGGCCTGACTGCTACTCCAGACAAAAGGACTATTGGCTATTTTGACCAGAACATGGTGAGTGATTATTCGCATGAAATGGCTGTTGCAGATGGTGTAAATGTTGGATATGATACTTTTATAATTGATACCAAAGTGACACAATATGGTGCAACAATTTGGAAAGGTGAATATGTTGAACACCGTGAGCGCCTGAGCCGGAAAAAACGGATGGAGTTGCAGGATGAGGATGAAAACTACACCAAAAAACAGTTGGACAAGGATGTTGTCAATCCTAACCAGATCCGAACCATCATTCGTGCCTTTAAGGAGAACTTACCCAACCTTTTCAAAGACCGCTATGATAAAGATGGCAATTTTGAAGTGCCTAAAACACTCATTTTTGCCAAGACTGACAGCCATGCCAATGATATTATTGATATCGTTCGGGAAGAGTTCGGGGAAGAAAACAAATTTTGTAAAAAGATAACCTACAAAACCGACGAGGACCCCAAATCGGTATTATCTCAATTCAGAAACGACTACCATCCACGGATTGCAGTAACGGTGGATATGGTAGCGACAGGTACGGATATAAAACCTTTGGAATGCTTGCTTTTTATGCGGGATGTAAAAAGCATTAATTATTTTGAACAGATGAAAGGCAGGGGTACCCGAACGATCAGTTTGGATGATTTACAGAAAGTGACCCCGACCGCCCAATTTACCAAAGACCATTTTGTCATTGTAGATGCCATTGGAGTGACCAAAAGTCTGAAAACGGACAGCCGTCCGTTAGAAAAGAAACCCGGAGTGCCATTAAAGGATCTCTTACAAGCCATTGCAGTTGGCGCAAGGGAGGAAGAATTATTTACCTCTTTGGCAAACCGACTAATTAGGTTAGATAAACAAATTACCGAAAAGGAAAAACAACATTTTGCCGAACGGGCGAACGGCAAAAGTGTTTCGCAGGTGGTTAAGGAATTGCTGAATGCCTTTAACCCAGATGTGCTGGAAGATATTGCAACAAAAGCAATGACAGACAATGCCGGTGCAGCTCCAGAGGAAATTACAGCGGCCATTAAAACAGCAACAGAAATTTTACAAAACGAGGCCGCAAGGATATTTACCGGTGAACTAAATGCATATATAGAAAACGTTCGCAGAGCCCACGAACAGCGCATCGACCTTACCAACCCAGATGAGGTGATAAATGTTGGTTGGGATAAGGATAATAAGGTGAAGGCAAATGAGCTTGTAAAAGATTTTACAGAGTGGATGCAACAACACAAGGATGAATTGATAGCTTTGCAGATATTTTACAACCAACCATACCGCAGACGGGAATTGACCTATACGATGATAAAAGAGGTGTTGGAACAGTTGCAAAGCGACAAGCCCAAATTGGCTCCCATGCATGTATGGAGAGCTTATGAGGCATTGGAGCAATGCAATGGCTCACCTAAAAACGAACTAACTGCCATCATTTCCCTAATTCGTAAAGTTAGCGGATTAGATAACGACCTGACTTCTTATGACAAAACGGTTGATGAAAACTTTAAAAAATGGATCTTTAAAAAGAATGCCGGGCAACACAACCGTTTTAATGAAGAACAAATGCAGTGGCTAAGGATGATTAAAGATTATGTAACCAACAGTTTCCATATTGAAAAGGACGACTTTGATTTAAACCCATTTAACGCCCAGGGCGGATTGGGTAAAATGTGGCAACTATTTGGAGAGCAGACAGAAGAGATTATTAATGAATTAAATGAGGCGTTAGCGGTATAATAAATGAAAGAATCTCAACAAACCATGATGCAGCATTCTGAGGTAAAAGTCAAGTTACTGCAATTATATCTTGAAAGATATCTGAATATTCTCACGCAATCAAAACATTGTGAAGATATTTATTTATATGACTTGTTCTGCGGAGAAGGCATATACGAAAATGGTGGAAAGGGCAGCCCCATTGTAATGCTAGAAACAATTAAGAATATATTTTACGCAAATAAATCAAAAGGAAAAGTAGCTGATAAATTTAACTGTCTTTTCAATGATATTGATAACTTGAAAGTTGAGAAGCTTAAAAATGAAATTGACAAGCGTAAATTACATTATTCAGAAATTGGAAAACTTGATTTTTCTGAGAAAGATTATAAAAAATTATTACCTGAGGTTGTTGCTGAAATAAATGGATTGAAAAAACAAAAAGCATTCGTTTTTATAGACCCTTATGGCTACAAAGAAATTAAGGTTTCAGATATTAAAACATTGATTCAATCAAATAAGTCCGAAGTTCTTTTATTTTTACCGACTCAATTTATGTTCAGGTTTGAATCAAAAGGAACACCAGAATGTCTTGTTGATTTTATCTCGGAATTAATGCCTGTCGAACAATGGCCAGTTAGTGAAACTGGAGTTGATTTTATTGAAAATCTAACTGAAGCATTTAGAAATAACCTAGGACATGATTACTTTGTTGATTCCTTTATAATTACCAGAGATAAGAATCAATTCTTCTGTTTATTTTTCTTCACAAGTCATATTTATGGATTTGATAGAATGCTTGATGCAAAATGGAAAATAGATGAAGAGGATGGAAGAGGATGGGATTACAATATTGAAAATTCTCTGTTTAGTCAGGTAGAAAAAAAAGCCAATACCTATAAGTTTGAAAATAAACTAATAGAATTCTTGAAAACTGAAAAGACCAGTGGTGAAATGTACGAATTCAGAGTTCATAACGGACATTTAGCAGCTCATGCTAATGAAATTCTAACAAAACTACAAAAAGATGACAGACTTACTTCGATAAAACCAGATGGGTCTCCTGCACGAAAATCCTCATTCTATCTAAGCTATAGTGATTACAAAAAAGACCCTAAAAAAATAAAACTAAAGATAAAATAATATGGCACAATCAAGCATAGAATGGACCGAAATGACATGGAATCCCACAACTGGGTGCGATAAACTATCCGCAGGCTGTAAATTCTGCTATGCGGAAGTTATGTCCAAACGATTAAAGGCAATGGGCGTTCCGAAATATGCGAATGAATTTGAATTGACAATTCATGAAGATGAATTGAATACTCCTTACACCTGGAAAAAACCAAAAGTGGTATTTGTAAACTCGATGAGCGATTTATTCCATAAGGATGTTCCTATTGATTTTATACGAAAGGTATTCAAAGTAATGAAAGATAATCCTCAGCACGTTTTTCAGATATTGACAAAACGGGCGGATGTTTTGAGATATTATGATAGCGAAGGATGGTTAGACTGGAGCCATAATATTTGGATGGGGGTTTCTGTAGAAAACAGCAAGGTAGTTAAGCGAATTGAATTATTGAGAGAAACTAAGGCGAGAGTTAAATTTCTCTCCTGTGAACCCTTGATTGGGCCATTGGCTGATATGAACTTAAACGGCATAGACTGGGTAATTGTTGGTGGTGAAAGTGGCAGAAAGCCACGACCAATGAAGAAGGAATGGGTAATGGATATTAAAACCCAGTGTCAAAATGCAAATGTTGCATTTTTCTTTAAACAATGGGGAGGCACTAATAAAAAGAAGAGTGGCAGAATCTTGGAAGGTAAAACTTGGAGTGAAATGCCTGAAATATTTGAAACGATTTAGAGATGGCATTAGGAAGAAAACCAATAGAGATTGTTAATGATGGCAAACATCAACTATTATCAAAAGCAAAGCATTGGGATAGAATTTACTTACAGGAAGTTGCCAAAATTCAAAATGGTTATGCTTTTAGCTCTGATTATTTTACAAAAGGGGAAGGAATGCCTTTGATCAGAATAAGAGATATTGAAAGTGAAACTACAGTGGATAGTTTTAATGGTCCTTACAGCAAAGATTTTATTGTAAAAAAAGGAGACATCTTGATTGGGATGGATGGTGATTTTAAAATTTCAAGATGGAAAGGAAAAGATGCTGTACTAAATCAACGAGTTTGTAGAATTATTCCAAACTCAAGTAAGTTTGATAGTAAATTTTTATACATCTGTATTCAACCATATTTGGACGCTATACATGCAGAAACATCCGCAGTAACAGTTAAGCATCTTTCTTCAAAGACAATTGGAGAAATTCCATTACCATACCCCCCCCTCCCCGAACAAAAAGCCATTGTATCCAAAATAGAAGAACTCTTCAGCGAATTAGACAACGGTATCGCCCAGCTCAAAACTGCGCAGGAGCAATTAAAAGTGTACCGCCAAAGTTTATTGAAATGGGCGTTTGAAGGAAAACTTACCAATAAAAATTTGAAAGATGGGGAATTGACAAAGGGGTGGAAATTGACAAAATTAGGAGACTACCTAGAAAATATAAACTCTGGAAAAAGTTATAGATGCGATGAAAGGCCCCCAAATAATGATGAAGTTGGTATAATAAAAGTAAGTTCTGTTACTTGGGGTAATTTTGATGAAATGGAAAGTAAGACATGTTTTTCAAATAATTTATATAATTCTAATTATCTTGTTAAAAAAGATGATTTTTTATTTAGTCGAGCAAACACAGTCGAATTTATAGGTGCATGTGTAATTGTAAATAAGGTTGATAAGAAATTGATGCTTAGTGATAAGATTTTAAGATTCAAATTTTCGCAAGATTTACTAAAAGAATATACCCTTCACTATTTGCGTTCAAGAGAAGGCAGAAAGCAGATTGTAAACCTTTCTACTGGAAATCAAGATTCC
>JBBQIF010000043.1:0-12037 GCA_038324665.1 Bacteroidia bacterium | reverse complement strand
TTGAGACCGCTACCATGAGATTATTTAGGGATAGAGGAGCAAAGGTTAAAAATGGATTGGAAATGTTGCACTTACAAGCGGATAAGGCATGGGAGATTTGGCAAGAAAGTGTATTCGACAATAGGTAGGTTTTATTATTGCCCTATTATTGTTTTTTATAGATGGAATGCTGCGTTGCGGTGAGTTCTATTTCACTTTATAATTCTAGTTTTACGCTGTGCAACGCTGCGGTTTTTTTTATAAACACCTATTAAAAGTTGGTCACTTTATTTATTTTGACGCTCAAGTGTTGGTAACACCTGTATTTATTTGGAATTGAATAAATGGTGAGATAATTAGGAATTTACAGCACCTTCATACAAGGGCATGTTCTTTTCTAGAAATTCTTCAATATGTTTTATGCCAACATAATGCTGTATAGAAACAAGGTTCTCGAATTGCACTTTGTCCTCAATACCCGGTTTAAAATTTTGCACTGCTTCGTTGATATGATGAATCATGCCATGGAATATGGTATCAAATTTTGTTTCGATATTGCTTTTTTCGTCTTCAGAATGCAGTACAGTATCAAATTTTTTCTGCGCATCTGTAACGATAAAGCCAATAAGTTTTTGAATTTCTTCTACGGTTCGGGTTTCAGGTATATCAATCATTTTGCTGTAAGTGTGATTGTGATAGCAAGTATAGGCAAAATCGCCTTAAAAAATGAAATAATTTTTAATAAAACTTTATAAACAATTTATAATCAGACGATTAATAATTTATTTTCAGTTTGACTTATGTCAACTTGTCGAGCGCCAACCTGAGTTTATCAAGCATTTCTGGTATTTCCTCAACTTTACAAGTGCCTACACTTAATCTGTACCATTCGCTTTCTTTGGAGGAGCCAAAAGCAGAAAAAGGAACGATGGCCAAAGATGCTTCTCGCAACAAATAGTCAGTCATGTTCGCAGTGGAATTAATTGTACTGCCATCCGCTTCTTTTTTGCCTTTAAATGAAAAACGAATCGTTAAATATATAGCAGCTTTGGGCGCTATGGCATCCAATGCATAACCTTTGTTTTTCAAATCAATGAACCCATCATAGATAGTTTTTAATCTTAGAAGCAGCGCCTTTTTTGTATTGGTAAAGAAAACCTCTATTGCCGCTGTCTGCTTTAGGTATTCTCCTGTGGCCACTTGTTCTGCCATAGGACTCCAAGCCCCTATGTGACTCAAAATACCTTTCATTTTATCGATAACAACCTGTGGCCCAAATGCCCAGCCAACTCGCACGCCCGTTGCACAAAATGCCTTGCTGATGCCATCAATATAAATAGTATAATCTCTTAATTCTGGGAATAACCCAACAGGATCATAATGGATAGTATCGCCATAAGTCAATGTCCAGTATATTTGGTCATATAAAATGTAAAGTGGTTTCTGTTCTGGTCCTCGACGTTTATTTTCTGCGATAACAGCTAAACAAATTTTGCTCAACTGCTCCTTTGTAAACACAGTTCCTGTAGGATTAAGTGGCGAACAAAGCGCCAAGAGACAGGCCTCCTTAAAATGAGGAATCAGTTCTTCGGCAGTGGGTAAAAAATTATTCTCTCTACTGGTTTCAATGCAAATATGTTCACCTTCTACAAAGTGGGTATAATGGTTATTATTCCAGGAAGGTATAGGATAGATTACTTTGTCGTTTTTATCGCAAATAGTTCTGTAAGCTGCATAGATTAATGGTCGGCCACCACCTGAAATTAAAAAAGTACTTGCAGCGTAATCAAGACCCTGACCTGCCTTAATAAAGGCTGCTACAGATTCGCGAAGAGCTGCTATGCCATTGGCGGGCGGGTAATTGGTTTTTTTATTACGGTAAGCGTTAATAATCTCATTTTCCAGTTCAATTGGGATAGGAAAAATAGTGGGATCAAAATCGCCAATGGTAAAATTATAGATTTTTTGTCCCTGTCTTATTCTTTCTGCAATCTCATTGCCTAATTTAATAATTTCAGAAGGAATCAAGGTTTCTGCAAGGTGGGAAAGTTTATGCATTGATATATTTTTGTTTAAATGATAATAATAAAATCAAAAATCTAAAAACTCCAATCAAAAATTAGCGAAGCGACTGCTGCCATTCCCATGAAGATTTCACCATTGTTTCCAGTCCCAGTTCAGCTTTCCACAGCAATGTATTTTCTGCTTTTTGCGTATTCGCCCAAACCTTCTCTACATCGCCTGCCCTTCTATCACCTATTGTATAATTTAGTTTTAAGTCGTTTATTTTTTCAAATGCTTCAATAATTTCTAGCACAGTAAACCCATTGCCTGTGCCGATATTGAAAACTTCAAATTGGTTGTCAGGATGCTTTTGAATATAATCTAACGACTTAACATGTGCTTTAGCCAAATCCACAACATGAATATAATCTCGCACGCAGGTGCCATCTTTCGTATGGTAATCACTGCCATACACGGTGAGTTTTTCGCGAATACCGGCAGCAGTTTGCGTAATAAAAGGCACTAAATTATTGGGGACTCCTAAAGGTAATTCTCCTATTAATGCACTTGGGTGAGCTCCAATTGGATTAAAATATCTCAAAGCTACCGTATTTAGAAAGGCACAATCATACAGAATTTCTTCTCCTACTTGCTTGGTATTGCCATAAGGCGAATTGGCTTTTTTAATGGGCGATAATTCATTCACCGGCGAAATATCAGGTTCGCCATAGACAGTACAAGAAGAACTGAAAACAATATTTTTCACCTCACAGTTTTTCATTGCAGTGAGCAAAGCAACGAGTCCGCCAATATTATTTTGGTAATACTTTAATGGCTCCATTACTGATTCTCCCACCGCCTTGTATGCAGCAAAATGAATGACGCCTTCAATTTTGTGTTCCTTTAATATTTTCTCCAGTATAGATTGGTCACACACATCTTCCTTATAAAACACGGCTTTTTGTCCAGTAATTTTTTCTATCCTTCTCAATACGTCTTCATTGGTATTGCTTAAATTATCTAAGATGACAGGGACATAGCCATTTGCCACCAATTCAACAACAGTATGTGAACCAATATAACCTAATCCGCCAGTCACTAATATATGCTTCATGTTATTTTATCCTTTTTACTGAACCATCTGTAATTTTGTAAACCTGTTCACTTTCGGGGCAGGTGGCCAGCCCATCTTCGTTAAATTTCAATTGATGTCCGTATTCACTCATCCAGCCTGTTTGCCTAGCCGGATTACCAACCAATAATGCAAAGTCGGGTACATGTTTGGTCACTACCGCACCTGCGCCTATAAAAGCATATTCGCCAATATTATGACCACAAACAATGGTTGCGTTTGCACCAATACTGGCACCTTTTCCAACAATGGTTTTGGCATATTGTTCTTTCCTATTCACTGCGCTGCGTGGATTGGTAACATTGGTAAATACCATACTAGGGCCAAGGAATACATCATCCTCGCAGACAACACCGGTATAGATAGAAACATTGTTCTGTACCTTAACATTTTTACCTAAAATTACCTCTGGTGAAACAACCACATTCTGACCAATATTGCATTGCTCGCCAATGGTGCAATTGGGCATGATATGGCTGAAGTGCCAAATCTTGGTACCATTGCCAATGGTGCAACCTTCATCAATAATAGCAGAGGGGTGGGCAAAATAATCCGACATATTTCTTTTGGCAAATATATAAATATTTTGGTGTACAAGTGTATTGTTAAGACATTTAAACTGGCCGCGAAATGAACTGTAATTAACCCATGTTAAAAAATTTAAAGATACATCATTATTCTAACCACGAATATATTCTTGATTATCAATACATTAAAAATTTTATGACACGTTGGTTAAGTAGTGCTGATTTAATTTGGATTATTAATTTTTAAATTATAAAATTGTTCTTACTTTATTTCTTTAACAAGATTACAGCTAATTGTTATACTTAATATTGTTTAAAAATAAAATTTTTAAATGAAAAAAATATATGAACAAACAATTACGAAATTGCATTTTGCATGCATTTGGTTGGTGTAAATCCAACCCCAAGTTTTTCCCTTTCTTATGCTTCCTTATAGTTCTTTTATCTCCAAAATTTGTATTTGGAATTACTAACCCCCCAAAAGTAGTTCAACAAAAAAGTATTAATAATACAAATTCCGATTTAAGTTCGACCAAACCTCCTGAAAAAGATTGGCTTTTTGCTACAATTGAGGATGAGGAAGACAAAGGTTTTGTGTCATGTGGATTTGCTGATAATCACAAACCTTCAGTTGTAAAGATGTCTCCTTCATTAGATTTCCTTTTTCGAGATGATTTTGAGGATACTGAACCAATTATTGATGAAAGTGGAATTGTATGGACTATGGTTATCGATGGAAGTACAAGATGTACGGATCTAATTCAAGTTGGAAATTATTATTATGTATCGGGTTTTGCAAAATTAAAAAGACTTGATCCTAATTTTCCTCCTACAATGCCATATCATTATATCTATTTGGAGGAAAAGCCGTTATTGTTTAAATATAGTAAAGATTTAATTTTGCAACCGAATTTTCCGAAGACTTATGGCACTAATGGATGGACAAGCACTACTTACACCTATTCAAATAGTAAATCTCACAGAGCAAATGGAATTGCATATGATTATAGCAACGATAAAATCTATTTAGTTGGAAGTACAGTGGGTACTGTTTCTGGGTCAGATGAAAATTTTGTTTGGGCAGCAGTAATTGAAACAACAAATTATACTATAACAACTCAAACGGATTTCTCTCATATAGAAGGTGTATATTATGGTATTACACCAATTTATGATCATGGGTCAACTTATACCAAAAAACCAATTAATGGTACGGATGCCCCAAATCAATTTGCTTTTTGTGGAAGGATTGCAACAACAAGGACTGGAACATTTTCTAATTATACAATGGCAGATGCATTAATTACCAAGTGTGATGGAAATTTAACTTCGAATATTGCACATATTCAAAGAGATGCGCCATCATCTGGTTATAGCTTGAGTTACCCAAGGGGTGCGGGGGTGCCAACTACTTGTCCAACTGAAACGGCAGTTAGGAATTCTAATGATGAGGCCTCTTCTATCATACAATTGCCTAACGGAAATTTTGAATTAGCAATATCCATAAAATACAATATATATTTAGCAAAGGGGAATGGATATTTTAATCCGGGTCTGAATAATCCATATTGTTCACAAGTAGGCCCAATTCCTGCCCAGGATCGAGAACAGTTACTGGATTGCGATGCATTTATTTTGATTGTTGATAAAGGTTTTACTAATGGGAGTACAACCAATCTTATTCAACAACATGTTGCACATTTGGACGGAGATGATTATCAATTTATTATAAAGCAGACGAGCAATACCTCAAATGAAATTATTGCAATAGGCACTATCACCGTTCCAGACGTTTCAGGAGATAGCGAAGATGAATATTGGGTATTTAAATATACTCCAAATTTCAGCACTGGCAATTTATCTTTAAATTGGGAAAGGAGTTACCAAGGCACATCAAAAAGTTATTGCTGTGGATTTAGTATAACACCAACCTATAAAGGCGGAATTTTAATAGCAGGTAATAATGGTATAGCAGGTGATAATTATGATTGGTTGCTTCTGGGACGAGATTGTGAAACAAATATCGGATTTACCGGTTGGGATTTTGGTCCAAATATGATTGATGGTAAAACATTTTCAGTACAAAAGGATTTAGCTGGTACAGGATTAACAACGATGAGTCTCTGGAATCCAAGGACCATTCATGCGCAGGTAAGAGTAGAGACTGGATTTACATTACGATTGTTAAGCCATGGTGGAGGCACAGGTTGTGAACTTAGTTTTCTTAACAGTGAAGATTTTTTTGACAGTGCGTATAATTCTGAATGGCAATACGGCATTATTGTTGAAAAAGGAGCAGTATTAGAAATGCAGCCCAATACTCTTTTAACAAGTAATACAGGTTGTGGTAATACTTTCTGGGGTGGCGTTTTGCTTGAAAATGGAACCACAACAAATGCTCATGATGGAGGTGAATTAACTATGATTGAAGCTACAATTGAAAACGCAAGTACCGGTGTTTCAGTAAATAACGGTGGTTTTATTCATTGTGAAAATAACCCGGTTACCGTTGGAAGAACCTCAACAATAAATTTTAAAAATTGCAGAAGATCTGTTCAGTTGGGTTGGTGGACTAGTTCGGGTTCGTCATGGAGTTATTTTAAATATGCAAATTTCTTGGGTGATAATCCGATAAATGAATATAATGGAGCTGGAATTAAAGATTTCATTAGTCTATGGGACTTTAATGGGTTAAATTTGTATGGCTGTTCTTTCAGAAATATCTATACAGGTACATATCCTGATAAAAGTAGGGGAATGGGTATTACGTCATTTAATATTAATGCACAAATTCTCAAAGGTTCAAATACATTTGCTACTAGTGGATCTTGCACTATTCCAACAGGAAATTCGAATTTATTTGAGGGGCTTGATATAGGAATTTGGAATGGTGGAAATAGTAATTCTAATCAAATTTTTATTCAAGGTAATGAATTTAAAAATGTGGCAAACGGCATTTATGCAGGTACGGGTAAAAAACTACAATTATATGATAATGACTTTTATTGGGATAATAACTTTTTACAACCAATAAATGGTCATCCTAATCATCATGTTAAGGCTATTCACACAGCCAATGTAGATGGCTTGCTTTTTGATCAAAATAGAATTAATGCAAAACTGTTCATATCACCTTTTACAGGAATGTATTTAGAAAACGTAAATGATGTTGGAGTTCCTTCATTGATTTTTAAAAATAAAACATGGAATGATCTTGGAATAGGTATTTTTGGTACGGCAATGATTAATTCAAATGGTTCAAATAACGCTTTAGATTTGATTTGCAATGAATATATTAACATGCAACAAGATTGGTCAATTGAAGGAACAGGAACAACAGCATTTAGAACTCAGGTTGGAAATGCTTCCATTGGTAATAGCAATAAGTGGTCGAAACCTTATTCCGGGCCTAGTAATATAATCAAATTATATAGTCCTACAATTGACTATTACAGTTTTAAGGAATTAGATCCTTTAAATCCATATACGCCAAATGACCTATTTCCGGCCTCTGGGAATGTTGTAAGAAGACATACAATTGCAGAACGTGACTGCAATCCCACGGATCCTTGTATAAGATATCTGCTGGACGCCAATGGGCAGTATTATGCAGAAGTAAGAGTTCTAAGAATCCCTCCTTATGAAGAAGCTTTAGACGCCCTAAATAAGGGGGACTTCATTACTGCAAGAGATAAAACCAATTCTATAGAAACCTATCCTGAAAATTATCAAAAAATCGAATTGTTAAATATCCTTATTCCAATATTTGAACAACACAGACAATTCAATATGACCACTATTGAAAAAGAAGCTTTGACCAACCTTACTATAGGGTATGAACCTGAAAATGAATACGCTAGAAATGTGCTAACTTTCTTTGCAGGCAAGAAATTTAAACCAAGTCCAAAGCCAAATGTAAATTCGACGAGTAATTTAAGCACCGCAGTTCCACAAACAAATAAAGAGAGTTTTGACTATTTGCTATATCCTAACCCTGCGTCTAACTCAATCAAAATTCAATTTCCAAATGAAATAAATCCAGAAAATACTATTATCTTTACCAATGTAATGGGAGTTAAGGTGCTTGAATTGAATAATATTGCATCGAATCAATTGATTGATTTAAGCGCATTTGCCAATGGCATGTATATTATAACTATAACCAGTAAGGGGCAAATGGTTTATACTACGATGGTTTCGAAAATTTAAGATTTAATGTGTATTGCTAAATATATTATTAACAAACAACCTTGTTCTTGGACATGGTTGTTTGTTTTTATATTAATATTTAAATCCAATAGTACTATATCGCAAACGCAAAATCACTGGGTAGTTCCAAATCTAGCCCGTTCGCAATACATTATTGACACTGCGGATACAACGGATTTTGGATTTGATTTTGATTTTAACAAGGAACCCCCTCTTGTAAAAGTCATACATAATGTTCCAGGAGGAAATATTGAAATGCGGTCATTTACATGCTCAGATTACACAGGAAATTTAAATCTCTATTGCGATGAAACACTTAGCTTTTTAAATGCGAAAAATCAGAAGCTAAATGAGTATGAACCATCATTTGCTGGGACCGGTCAAAACGTAGCCTATATGTTCCCAACTACCAATGATTCCATAATTCTAATCGTATATCGAGAAGATAGTCTTTATAAAAATTTACAATCATTAGGCGAAGTTATAGTAAAATATAGCTTGTACCATATTTACAATAAGAATTTTATAACTTTTAACTCAGAGGTAGATTTTAAAAACCCTTATTTCAACCATTTTCATTGGCTTTACAAAGATTATTCCAGAAAATCCAGTTTTCAACTATTCAAACAATTTATTGATGAAAAATCAGGTAATTATTATTTGTTTTTCAATATTGGTGATTCCGTGTTCACTTCACGTTACAGTCCTTCAGGAAAGAGTTTTTCGTTGCCCTTCTTTTCAGGTATGAATTGCCAACGGGATATCAAAAGAAATACTATTCCATTTGAATGGATACAAGGGGAAGATTTTACTATTAACCAGGCTAGGAATAAGGCTGTTTATATTAATAGTTCAACAAGGGATAATTTTCCGGAGTTATTGGATTGGAACAATAGTGCTTTAATGTTATTTGACTTCAATTACAAAACAGGGAAATTCAGTAAAGAAGAATTGGTAGAATCTTTTGGCACTCCCAACGTTGTCATCAGATATGCTTTATCTTCTTCTGATACAATCTTGTATCTTATAGGGGTTTGGAAAACCTTAGGGGATGAAGTGACCGTTTTGAAATATGTTTTCGACAAAAATTACAAATTACTTAAAAAGTACGAAATTAAGGCCCCCCCTGCGGATGGTGCAACTTTTCTTTCTGATATAAGACTAGCACCTAATGGTAAGATTTATATATCTCTAGCACATGGTGTTGGCTCAGATACGACTCTTCTAGTAATTGAAAACCCTAACGATGTTGGTACCACTATCAAATTCTCGAATAGAACCAGTATTTTTGGGAAAACAAAAATAAGAAGTAAAACTGTTCAGTTAGGAAATTTCCCAACTACATACGGCAGTTATAAAAGAGCAGATTTTAGTTCAAAATATGCTTGTAAAACTATGGGTATAGAACTTACAAATAATAGTGACACTTTTTGGTTTAAACATTTTAGATTTTATTTAGGCAATGGAGATAGTTTAGATGTTGGGATTAATCAGAAAAAAATCAGATATAATTATACAAAACCGGGAAAATATTTGGTTAAGTTAAAAGCTTTTTATAAAAATGGCGCCTGGTCATGGTTTAGTGATACTGTAGAAGTATTGCAACCCCCTTCTGCATATTTCACAAACCAGACTTCCATAGGTTGCCAGAATGTTGCCTTTATATTTTATGATTCAAGTAAAGTGCAAGAAAATAAGCCGGATTCTTTGATAAAACATTTATGGCAATTTGGAGATGGAAACAGCTTAAGTTGGTTAACCAAGGATAAAACAGCTCGGCAAAACCAGAATCATACCTATATTAAAGATGGCATTTATACGGTACTGCATATTGTTAGCGATGGATATTGTAAAGACACATTCAAAAGATTGAATGCAGTGCAAATTTTACCAGCTCCCAAACCTGGAATTGTAGTTTCTCCCAATGCCGGATGTTCCCCATTAAAAGTACAGGTTTCGGTTCTCAATAGTGGCTCAGTTGATAGCATAGATTGGGTTACAAGCAATGGTTTAAGTAATACTAAATTACAGCAAAAATCAACGAATTTTATTTTTACATTACCAGGTAAATACAAAGTTTTTCAAACTCAATATGGTACTACAGGATGTATTACAAAAGATAGTGCACTCATTGAAGTGGTGAGAGGGGTTGATACAAGTAAAGTTTCTGAAATTGTTACGGCAACAGTTTTGGGGCAAAATGAAATTTTTATAAATTGGTTGGGTACTCTTTACTCCAGAAATTATGAGTTATATAAGAATAATGTTTTATTAGCTAATTTGACAGATACTTTCTATATAGATCGGCAGGTTAATTCAAGTATTGAGAGTTATGAGTACAAAGTGAGGGCTGTAGATATTTGTAATAAAAAAACGGGTTTAAGTAATATTGGATCAACACTATTATTAAAGGCAGAATTTGACAATAAAAGTAAATTTTGTGTATTAAGATGGAACCCATATTTAAAATGGCAGAATGGCGTTAAATATTACCAAACAATATATTCAGATAATAATTATCAAATAATAAATAACAGGTCAGATACTTTCTTTTTGGACGAGTCATTTTTAATAGATGGTAAAACTAAAAAATGTTATAAAGTTATTGCTTATGAAGCAAATGGCAATAATTCGCAAAGCGAAAGTAATGAAATATGCGTTCCTTATGAAACAATAATTTGGATTCCTTCTGCACTTACAATAAATGGAGATGGATTAAATGAAAGTCTCAAAATTAGTACGTTTGGGGTTAAATCATTTACCTTAAATATTTTTAACAGATGGGGTGAAAAGATATTTACAACTACTTCATTGGATGAGGAGTGGAAGCCCGAGCAGCAGGGAATTTATATGTATCTGGTAAGTATAGTTGCAGAAAACCAGAATTTTGTAACAACAGGATCAATCACAGTTTTAAAATAACCAATAAGGTTTAATCAGTGATAATTATCTTCTTTGAGGTTATAAAAGTATAATCTTGCGAAACCAGCCGTAAAATATAAATTCCATTGGTTAGTTTTTCCCGGCTTAAAGTTATTTCTTTAATCTGTAGATTATTTAACTTCATTACTTCTTGCCCTACAGTATTATAAATAATTAAGGTAGCGTTGATATAAGGTTCGCTTATTTTGATTGTGGTTTCTCTTGAAAAAGGGTTTGGATATACTGTAATGTTATTTTCATTATCTATTTTATGGATACCATTACCAACTGCGCCATATTCCCACAGCTCTCTTAATAAAAAACTTATATTATCCTGGCCACAAACAATATAACCTTTAGTGCCAATTGAAAATCCGGTTGAAGACGATCTACCTGTGCTTGCAAAATCTGCTCTTTTCAACCAGCTATTAGTGAGAGGGTCATATTGCCAAAAACCGGTATTAAAAGCGTTTTGAGGACCTTGCCCTTCACCAACATATCCCTGATTACCAATAGAAAAACAGTATCGACCATAACCTTTTCCACCCGGATAATCGGCCTTTTGTACCCAGGTATTTGTTGCCGGGTCGTATTCCCAAAAATCTGTACAATAGATGCTTGACGTTTTTTTCCCAAGGCCAAAGTACCCTTTCCCTCCTATGGAGAACGCAATTTGAGGGTGGCAGGTCGGATAATTGGCTTTTCTTGTCCATGTATTTACGGCAGGATCGAACTCCCATAAGTCATTGGAGTCACCTAGAACATAGCCTTTGGACCCAATAGAAAACCCAACAGTCGAACCTGGTAGAACTCCTCCAAAATCCGCCTTTCTTGTCCAAACAGCGGAAATGGGGTCATATTCCCAAAAATCTCTTAGTAATTTCAATGAATCTTCTCCGAGTCCTATATAACCTTTTGAACCAATAGAAAAACCGACCGCACCACCTCGTTTTCTACCCGCAAAATCAGCGAGGAGTGTCCAAGTGTCTTTAGCCTGATTCCACTCCCATAAATCCTTCAATCCATAGTTATGATAGCCTAATCCAAAGTATGCTTTGGTGCCAATGGTAAAGGCAGATGCTAATTCCCTTGTGTCATTAGGAAAATCCATCTTTTGTGTCCATGTATTTTGTGCAGTTACAACATTGGCGATACATAGTATTAAAAAAAGAAGGGTATTTTTCATATTTTAAGAATTTATGCTTGAATAATAATTTCAAATATACTTAATTATAAGTTGTTTTTCAACTTTACCTATGTATTT
>JBBQIF010000042.1:0-12210 GCA_038324665.1 Bacteroidia bacterium | reverse complement strand
TGATTACTCTGGCTTTTCCAAAGCCGATTTTGTTAAAAAAGCCGAGGAATTGATTCTGAATACCAATGTGAAGGAAGGGCATGATATTTTTAAAAAAATACGCGTCCTTTTTGATGATGCTATCAAAGCTGATAGGGTTTTACAGATTAAAGAATGGGCGGATGCCGGGCATGAGGTAAGGGAATTCAAACCACCTTATGATGAATTAAAAGAGGCATTCTATAAGGCTTATACCAGTTTTCTTGAAAAAAGAGCTGAAGAAAAAAAACAGGCTGAAGATGAGAAGAAAAAAAATCTCAATGCGAAAAAAGCCATTATAGAGAAACTAAAGGCATTAACCTCGAACGATGAAACTGAAAAGGCTTTCGATGAAGTGCGCGAATTGCAGAAACAGTGGCGGCAGATAAGGACAGTGCCTAGGGAACACATGCAGGAATTATGGGAGAATTACCGTTTCCTACTTGAAAAGTTTTACGATAACCATACCATCAACAACGAGTTGAAGGAATTAGATAGAGAGAAGAACCTTGAAGCAAAAATCGACCTAATTAAAAAGGTTAGCCTTTTGAACGAGGAAAAATCCATTAAGAAAACCTATATATTACTGAACAAGTACCACGAAGACTTTAAAAATACTGGGCCAGTTAACGGCAAGGATATTTCAGAAGAAATATGGAAACGTTTTAAAGATGCTTCCGATCAGGTTTTAAATGAAAAAAGGGTTTTGCTGGATGAAATAAAAGCAAAGCGCAATGAGAATTTAGAACTAAAAAAGGTGTTGTGCGAAAGGATTGAATTAATTAGCCAGTTGCCGATGGAAAATGGAAGGCAATGGAAAGAAAAATCAGATGAAATAGCGACTATTTTTAATGAATGGAAATCCATAGGACCTGTTCCTGAAAGTGTAAACGACCAGATTTGGAAAAGGTTCAGGGAAGCACAGAATCATTTCAATCACCAGAAGAAGGCATTTTATGAAAAACTGAATAGTGGGCGCGAAGAAAATTTAAAAGCCAAGCTTAATTTATGTGAGCAGGTTGAAAAACTGGTGGAGAATCCCCAATTTGATGTTACTTCTAGAAAAATAATAGCGTTGCAGGAGCAATGGAAGGGTATTGGTCCTGTTCCCGATAAAATGAATGACGCAGTTTGGGGTCGTTTCAGAACTGCTTGTGATACTTTTTTTAGTAGAAAAGATGTTTTCTATAAAGAAAAGAATGCCGGTGAAAAAGAAAACCAGTTGGCCAAGGAAGAAATAGTTAAACAGGTGATTTCCTTGAATGAGAATGAGGACAGCAATTCCGTTTTCCAGTCGTTGCGGAAACTTCAACAGGAATGGATGTCGATTGGATTTGTGCCCATCAAAGTTAAAATTGATTTACAAAACAATTACAACAAAGCAGTAGATGCCATCTATAAAAAGCATAAAGAGGCAGCAGAAGAGAACAAACAGTTCAGGATGAAGGAACATTACGAAATGCTGGCCTCGGCACCCAATGGCGAGGATAAATTGAAGTATGAAGAGCGACAGTTAAATGATAAGTTGAAAATGCTGAGGGATGATGTAGAAACCTTAAAGAACAATGTTGAGTTTTTTGCAAAATCCAAGAATGCAGACACTTATAAATTGCAGATTGAACAAAAAATTGAAACAGCCTCCATCCAAATCAATAAACTGACGGAAGAGTTAAAAGTATTGCGCTCTTTCAAAAAAACCACTGCAAGGTATTAAGGTTATTCAGATTCGGAGATGTTAAAAAAACTGCAGTTAGCTTTTGAATATTTAATTTATTTTTTTTCCTCCGGCAACCGGCACAATGTGCATTCTCCCTTTATTTATGATTTTGTAACCCACATCCTTGATGCCCGAAAAAGTAAGCCCGCTTATCATGCCATAGAACTGATAAGGAGCAATATGTTGAAGAGCTCTGCGCTTATAGAAGTGATACCATTGGGGGCTAAACCTTCCGGGAAAACGACTTACATACCCTTGAGGAAACTGGTTGAAAAAACTTCTAAATCGGCAAAATATGCAGAATTGTTGGAACGTATCTGCGCATATTACCAACCACAGTACGCCTTGGAAATAGGAAGTTCGGTAGGTATAAGTTCACTTTACCAAGCGGTAGGCATAGAACATGGTTACCTCATTAGCCTTGAAGGCAATCCTAAAAGTGTTGAAATCGCGAGACACAACGCTGAAAAATTGGGTATGGAGCATCTGCAATTTGGCGAAGGATTATTTGAAGACACATTACCTAGAGTAATCGAGCAGGTGCCTCAACTGGATTATGTTTTTTTTGACGGCAACCACAGCTTAGAAGCAACATTGCGATATTTTGAGTTATGTTTGCAGAAAGCGCATGCCAACAGCCTATTTATTTTTGATGATATCAGATGGAGCGAAGGAATGAATATAGCCTGGCATAAAATAAAGAATCACCCAAAGGTGACCGTAAGCGTTGACCTGTTTTTTATGGGGATTGTTTTTTTCAGAACCGAACAGGCTAAAGAGCATTTCACATTGCGTTTTTAAATTTGAAGAGACTAAATGGTTAATAAGAAATTTGATTTAAAGAAGTGGTTTTGGCATCTTACTCCTGTCAGGCGAGTTGTTATTTTCTTTGACAATATCATACCTCCGGGCTTCCAAGGAGCTTCACTTTTTTCAGTTTTTCAATTTTTTATAAAGGGCATTGTCAATCCTAAGTTTAATTTATATGCCGGCTCACTTTCATGGAATTTTTTCTTGGCCATTTTCCCTTCTCTTATATTTTTATTTACACTTATCGCCTACCTGCCGGGGCACGACCTACAAAAGCAAATTATGCTACAGATAGATTTTTTCCTGCCTAAGGATTCCTATAAAGTTATTAAACTAACAATTACAGATATTGTGCGACATCAGCGTTCGGGACTATTATCAATAGGTTTTCTTTCGGCTTTGTATTTTGCCAGCAATGGCGTATTTTCCATGATGCTTGCCTTCGACAGCAATTTTAGTGATGAAGACAAGAAAAAGCGGAATTTTTTCCAAAAGCGTGGGCAATCCATCCTTTTAACTATCGGTATTACCACCCTAATCTTTCTTTCCATGGGCGTATTAATTGGAGGCTCCCTATTCTCAACCTACATTATTAAGCACCATATCCTCAATAAGGCCGTCATGCTAGTAGTAGTGAGTATCATACAGTTCATCACCCTTTCTGCACTTGTGTTTTTTATTATGAGTTCCCTTTATTATTTCGGACATTCTGCTAAAACAAGGTGGCGTTTCTTTTCTCCGGGAGCCACCGTAGCTACAGTACTTTCATTGATATCCACTTATCTTTTTACCAGTTATGTAGATGGCTTCGATAGTTACAATAAACTTTACGGCAGTATTGGCGCCATTATCGTGATGATGTTACTCATCTATTTTAACACTTTATGTGTGTTGATTGGGTTTGAGCTCAATATGAGCATTAATAATGTGGTGAAGATTACGCAAGTGAAGCGCAAGCAGGAGAATAGGTTTCTTAACTAGGGGCAAGTTATTAGTTATTGGTTACAAGTTATTGGGGATTACCAATTATTACAAGGGTTACCGTGGTGATTATATTCTTGATTTTTAACTATTTCACATTAAAATTGGGTATTTTGTAATAATTTATTACTTTTGCACCCCTTAAGCATAACCGGAGAAATGGCAGAGCGGTTGAATGCGGCAGTCTTGAAAACTGTTTTAGTGTAAGCTAACGGGGGTTCGAATCCCTCTTTCTCCGCTGATCAATTAAACCCACCGCAGGTGGGTTTTTGTATTTATATGCAGTGCTCGCCAAATGCCCCGCATTTGAGCGAGTGCAGCATATAAATACAAAACCTTGCGCAGCAAGGTTAATTGATCAAAGCCCTCCCCTCCAGGGATCATCCGCCACAGGCGGATAATCCCTAACCCTTCAGATATTACGAAGTAATCACCGAAACAAAACCTTGCGCTAGCAAGGTTAATTGATCAAAGCCCTCCTCTCTGGGATCATCCGCCACAGGCGGATAATCCCTAATTTATGAAAAGAAATTCCCCTAGCAAATAAACAAATCCACCTATCAAAAATAATCAGCATGCCGAAGGCAGGCCTTATTTAATCAAAGCCCTCCCCCTAGGAATCATCCGCCACAGGCGGATAATCCCTCATCCTTTAGATATTACGAAGTAATCACCGAAACTCAACCATGCGCAGCAAGGTTAATTGATCAAAGCCCTCCTCTCTGGGATCATCCGCCACAGGCGGATAATCCCTAACTTATGAAAAGAAATTCCCCTAACAAATAAACAAATCCACCTATCAAAAATAATCAGCATGACGAAGGCAGGCTTTATTTAATCAAAGCCCTCCCCCTCAGGGATTGTTGCAGTTAATCCCTAACGCTCCATAAATTACGAAGTAATTCTTGGAACGCAGCATTGTGAAGTAAAGTTTATAGGTATTGCTCTTCCCACTGAGATCATACAGATAATATCTTCTTCATTACCATTTAAGATTTTTATGCCATCCCTACGGGATTAGTGCTAATCAGTCTCCCTCTTTTATAGATATTGCATCCCTACGGGATTGGAAGCCACTTAAAGATGCCAAAACAAGCAATAAATCTTTAGTTTCAATCTCAAGGTCCATCAAGGTAACAAAATCCTTTACAAGGACTTCTCTTTAAGCATTTGGTCAAATATTATTTTATACGATCCCCCTCAGGGATTAGTGCAGCAAATCCTTGGGAAGTGTTTAGTAATTAGTTAATGGTTATTAGTTAAAAGTTATTAGGGAAATCCGAATCTACAGGCTTCAAAAATTGCTTTATTGACTTAAAGCCTCCCCAGAGGTGAGCGCAGCTAATCCCGGGGAATTGACTAGTAATTAGTTAATAGCTATTAGTTAAAAGTTATTAGGGAAATCCGAATCAACAGGCTTCAAAAATTGCTTTATTGACTCAAAGCCCTCGCCCTGGGAATCAACACAGCTAATCCCTCTTTCTTCACTCTAATTCTAAAACTCGTTATAACATTAAGAATTCAAGGGATTATAAATATCTAGAATCGATTTTTTGAGATATTATATCTTGTTGATTAATACGATGTTTCAGTTTTAACCACCTTATATTAGTGGTTGTTTTCGGTATCTTCTATTTGTGGAATACTGTTTGCTAAATGATAGCAGTATGTGTTCCAAAATACGAACAAATGAAGCAATTGAATAATAAAACAATTTCAATAAAATTTCTAAAGCTTGAATTATTAATAATTTTACAATTTGTTAGTGGTAAATCATTGGCACAACATACTACAGATTCATTTCTCCAATCGTTTTATAACGTCAAAAATGAACAAGGTGAAGTATTCATTGAAAATCTTGGAGAGACATTCAGAAGAATTGTGCCCTACACTGGTTGGTCTGAAATTACCAAAGGAGTATTTTCGCATGTACTTCCTTGGCGATTGGAATATTTTATATTTAACCCCTATGATGACCATCCTTATCTCAATTACCGCCCTATCTTTGGCGGCAACCAATCATATGATTACTATCAAAGAGATTATTACGGGGATTATCCGAAAGAAGATAACAAAGTTTATTCCAATGGAATATATTACAAAGTGGTAAACGGATATTTATACTCAGGAGAATATACCGATAGTATTGAAGCAGCTGACAGTTATGGTAGACGGAAAGAAATTTCTTTTAAAGCAAATTATAAAAATGGAATATTAGACGGTTTAGCAACTTTCTATTTTACCTCGAAAGGCAATGAGTATTTCAATAAATTTAATAAAGAAATTGCTGTTGGAGAGATAAAATCTCAAGGAGAATTTAAAAATGGTAAGCGAAATGGGATGTGGATTTACTATGGCTATCCAAATTATTTAATTTTAAAACACACTAGCAAAATAAAGGAATATATTTATAAAGAAGATAATGTACAACCTATAAAAGGAATAGAATATGAACTGAACGTCAACAATAATGAGGTTGTTTCCTTAGAATGGGAGCAAATGGAAAATGTGTTGCAGTATCACAAAGAATATGATAAAAGCGGTATTTTAACAAAATATTTACGAATAATTAAAAGCGAAAATCAAATCGCAAATCTATCCGATACAGCTGAATATGAAGAATCTCTATTTTATGAAAATATCATGTATGCTAAGGGTAATTGGCTATATATTCAACAAAAAACACGTTACAGGCAGGGTGTTTGGGAGTTTTTCAATAAGAATGGTATTTTGATAGAAAGGGGTGAGTTCAATAATGAAGAAACACGAGTTGGGAAATGGGATTTTTTTTATGATAGTGGTGAGAGGAAATGCATCAGACTTTATAAAAATGAAAACGACAAACTGCTTGAATATTGGGACGAAGCCGGAAACCATTTGGTAAAAAATGGTAACGGAGAAATAAGAACCATTTTGTCTAAAGAAATTAAAATTGAAACCGTGAAAAATGGAGAAATAATCACAACTTTCAAAAAGATATAATACATTAATAACAACCCCCTCCACGAATTCATATTTCTTATAGTCACTCTATTAGAAACCGTATATCCTCTCCAAATCCTGCATTAATAAGTTCAAACTCTGTCAATATGCCTGCTTATCAACTAAACCTACATACGTTGTATTTAATTGATCATAGCCCTCCCTTTCGAATCAGCGCAGCTAATCTCGTTATTTCAAGTACTCTCTATACATTTTTAGCAGGCAAACTATAAAATAAAAAACATAAATTCGCAGCGCTTTGAAATCACTCCTGTCTATCAATAAATATTTTATCCGTTATAAATGGTTATTGTTGAGTGGTATTTTGTTTGTCATCCTCTCTAATATTTTTAACGTGGCAGTGCCCTACCTTGTTAGGCATGTATTTGACGAAGTGCAGTTGAAGACCACTTTCCTTCCCAATTTTGCAAACAATGAAGCAGGAGTTGCCTATTCCAAGTCGGTGATGAATACGGCCTTCCGGTTTGGCTTACTCATCATTCTCGCATCTGTTATCAGAGGTGTCTTTATGTTCTTTATGCGTCAAACTTTGATCGTTATGTCAAGGAAAATTGAATACGATATGAAGAATGATATTTTCAACCATTACCAGAAATTATCACAGCGGTTTTACCGCAAAAACTTTACGGGCGACCTGATGAACCGTCTGAGTGAAGACGTAAGCAGGGTAAGGATGTACATTGGGCCGGCAGTCATGTATATTGTCAACCTTGTGTTTACATTTATTACGGTTATTTTTATGATGTTTTCTGTAAATGTAGAATTGAGTTTATGGGTACTTATGCCATTGCCTGTTTTATCCATTTCCATTTATTACATCAGTGAAATCATCAATAAAAAAAGTGACAAAATTCAAGAAAAACTGAGCGATATCACTACCCTTTCTCAGGAAACATTTTCAGGTATTAGGGTGTTAAAATCCTTCGCAGTTGAACGTTCATTCTTTCAACACATGGAAGTGGAAAGCGAAAATTACCGCTCTCAAAAAATGTCGCTGGCGTTTATAGATTCTCTGTTCAATCCTTTAATGCTGATGCTCGTGAGCTTGAGCACACTTTTAACCATTTACTTGGGTGGAAAGGGCGTAATCTCCGGCACTTTTACTTTCGGCAATATTGCTGAATTTGTTATTTATGTCAACCTACTCACATGGCCTGTTGCAAGTTTGGGTTGGGTCACCAGCCTAGTGCAAAGAGCCGCTGCTTCGCAAACAAGGATCAACCGTTTTCTGCACGAAGCACCTGAAATTACCAATATTTCTGCAACGCCTTTCTTATTTCAAGATGAAATTATTGTCAAGGATGTGGACTTCAGGTACGATGAAAAAAATTACAATGCATTGAGTGGCCTTAATTTTTCCCTGAAAAAAGGCAAGACTTTAGGTATTATTGGTGCCACCGGAAGCGGAAAAACTACCATTGCGGCCTTGTTGCTCCGCTTAATTGAACCGACTGATGGGGAGATTATCATAGACAAGCAAAAGCTACCTAACATTAACCTCGATGACTATCGGCAACAAATAGGCTATGTACCTCAGGATGTATTCCTTTTTTCTGACACAATTGCGCAGAATATTTCTTTTGGATTGAACGAACAGGCAAACATGGAGACAATTACAAAGTATGCAAAAATGGCCCATGTCCATGATAATATCATTGATTTTAAGAACGGTTATGATACGGTAATTGGCGAAAGGGGGATTACACTCTCTGGCGGACAGAAACAAAGAATCGCGATAGCCAGGGCTTTGATCCGCGAACCCGAAATACTCATTCTGGATGATTGTCTTTCTGCTGTTGATCAGGAAACGGAAAAACAGATTCTTGCTGAACTCAAGGTGATTATGCAAGAGAAAACTGCTGTAATCATCAGTCATAGATTAAGCAGTGTGCTCCTTTGTGATGAGATTATTGTGCTAGACAATGGCAAGATTATTGAGACTGGTAATCATGCTTCATTACTTAAGCTGAATGGGCAGTATGCGGAGATTTATAGAAAACAGCAACATTGAGTTTGTAATACCCAAACCAGATAGTTATTGGGAGGACAGCTTAATCAACTAATCTGGCAACTTTTTTTAACCACGGAGTTAAAGGAGTTTAGTACGGAGTTTCACGGAGTTTTTTTTGGTTCTCAAACTCTGCGAAACTCTTAGTCCTTACTCTGTGCAACTCTGTGGTATAGTTCCTAAATTTTAGTTATTGCGTTATTCGCTAATTGGCAATCCATTTACTCCTTAAACAAACAAAGCCCCGAACCATCCTTTCTTCATCGCGATTTTTACCGCATCTACCTTGCTGCATACATGCAGTTTTTCGTATATATTGGCAATGTGCTTCCTCACTGTATGTGGACTGATAAACAATTTATCGGCCACCACTTTATAATCATACCCATCTACCATTAATTTCAAAATATCCATCTCTCGACTGCTCAACTTGTAATCATCAACCGAAGTATCCTTAGGTAAACTTTCCACCTTTGCATTCATCAATAAATTCATCGCTTTGCGCGCCACTCGCGGTGACATGGGCACACCACCGAATTCCAACACTTCTCTTATCGCATCGGCTATCACTTTTGAAGGTTCGTCTTTTAACAAATAACCACTCGCACCAGCCTTAATAGCCTCAAATATTTTCTCATCATCATCAAAAACAGTGACCATTAAAAACTTGACATCTTTATATAAATGGTTGGCCCTCTTTACAGTTTCTATCCCATCCATCACCGGCATATCAATATCCATCAATACGAGTTGTGGTAAACTATCTTTAGGACATGATTTCATTTTATCCATAAAATCTTCACCATTCACAGCCATGAACACTACTTCAAATTCATGGGCAGCGCTCAGGCGTTCACTCAATGAAACCCTGTTCGGCTGCTTATCATCCACTATGGCTACTTTGGTAAAATTAATCATCCTTCAAAATAAACTATTAATTAGTTAAATTTTTATCACGCATATGTAGTATTTTCAGATACTATGGTGAGTAAAATTTCCGTGCCTTTTTCTACATCGGTTTTAAGTACATATTTGGCCCCAACCTCTTTAGCCCTGTGTTCCATGTTTTTCAATCCATAATGTCCTTTCCTCATAGCTTCCTCCTCATTAAAACCCTTGCCATTGTCCTTTAAGCGGAA
This sequence comes from Bacteroidia bacterium, assembly GCA_038324665.1. Classification (GTDB taxonomy): domain Bacteria; phylum Bacteroidota; class Bacteroidia; order NS11-12g; family UBA955; genus JABMMZ01. The sequence goes on along the minus strand of JBBQIF010000042.1, from coordinate 2,534 downwards.
TTGAAAAAGCAAGTCGTTATTGCTACTAATTTCAACTGTAATCAAATCCGCACCTGCATGTTTCAGTGCATTATTGAAAGCTTCCTGGCAAATCCTAAAAAGGTGCAGGGCAGTATTCGGAGGCAATGAATGGTTTTTTTCTATTTTATCTAAGAATTCAATATGGGTCTTTTCGGAAAATTCACTCATCTTTTGGGTGAAAGCCTTAAATTTATCTGAAAAAGATTCTATAGAAATTGATTCTTTATTCAGTGCCCAAACTGTTTCCCTCAAAGTATGAATGGCCTGCTTGCTCATTTCAGTCACCGATTTTAACCTTCTGGTATCAAAATTATTATGCTCAAATTCGGTATTGGCAATGTCTAAATTACTTACCACAAAAGTGAGTTGGGCGCCCACATGGTCGTGCAGGTCATGGGAGATGCGGATGCGCTGTTGTTGCTCGGCTTTTTGTATTTTAAGCTGGGTTTGGATAACGGACAATTGTTGCCTGCGCTTATAATACAGGAAACCACCAGCTATCAATCCGAATGATAACAGTGAAATAAATAAAATGTACAAGTTTTTATTCTTCACTTTTTGTGCCTCAATATCTAACGATTGTTGCAGTAATAAGTTTTGTTTGTCCTTATTCTCTACCTCATATTTTGTTTGAATTTCTGATAATTGCGCACTTCTTTCAACATTGAATAAACTATCTTTAATGGCAGTGCCCTTAACAAAATAATTATAAGCTGAACTGAAATTCCCATTTTTCTTATTCACCTCGGCCAATGAATAATAAGCTCTTTGCTGCAAATCGGGGAAATTAATTTTTTCTGCCACCTTTAAACATTGCTCGAACATATTGAGTGCTTTTGTAAAATCACCCTTCTGCTGGTATAGTTCTCCAAGGTAATGGAAACTAAATGCAGTGGCTTGCTCTAGTTTTTTAATTTTACGAAAATTAAGACTTATCAATAATTCCCTTTCAGCAGCATCATATTTTTTCAGCATTAAATAAACACCTCCAATATTTTCATGCGTGTAAGACAACCCTGTTGTATCCTTTATCTCGGTGAATAATTCTAGTGATTTAAAATACTGCTTGAGCGCATCTTGCAGCTCATCCCGCATTTCATAAACTATCCCTTTATTGCTTACTGCTGTAGCCATATTAGCCGTATCATGCACCCTTAGAGCAGTCTGGAAGGCATTTTCAAACATCTTTAATGCATCGTCTAGCTTATTATTCTTTTTATATACTGTGCCCAACTCATTGTAAACACGCGCTTCTCCTATTCCATTATTTTGCTTCTGGTAAAGTTTAAGGGCAGTAAAATAATATTCGAGGGCTTTTTCATGCTTCCCGTTAAAATATTGAATAACCCCCATCATCCTACATAGATCCGCCAATTTAACAGTATCCTTAAAAAGGACTGCCAAGTGGATAGCCCTTTTAGCGCTGTTCTCCACATCTAGGTTCCTTGAGAAAAAATTCTTGTTGACCTCTTCAAATAAATGGTTTAGCTCAATAGTATCTCCATCTACCTTCTGACCTTTAATATTTAGGAAAGCAAAGAGTAATACCCCAATTGTTAAAACTGTTTTTTTCATTTTTATGAGGAAACTGGAACCGGGTTCGAAATAAGGTAAAAGATTTTATATAATTTCATAATAAAGACAGGTTTTGGCCATTTGGTCTGTAACTTTAGAGACGCAATGCATTGCGTCTCTAAAGCATTGCGTCTCTACAGTCCAAATTAACGCCAATTGTTTTCCAATTGACATTTTTAAATTAAATTCGTACCTTTCCAATCCATTGAATTCAAACAAATCTATATTCTTCGCTTCCGATTTCCATTTAGGCGCACCGGATATTGTAAGTTCGCTTGCTCGTGAAAAAAAAATATGCCAATGGTTGGACATGGTGAAACCCAATGCTTCTGAGATATACCTTTTAGGCGATCTATTCGATTTCTGGTTTGAATACAAACACGTTATTCCCCGTGGATTTTCCCGATTCTTAGGTAAGATTTCGGAAATTACAGACAGTGGAATCCCAGTCACCATTTTTAAAGGCAACCACGATATGTGGACTTTTGGCTATCTTGAGAAAGAACTAGGCGTAAAAGTAATTTCAGACGAATTGATCATTGAACGCAATGGCAAGACCTTCTTTTTACACCATGGCGATGGCCTTGGGCCCGGCGACGATGCCTATAAATGGATTCGCAAATTATTCAGGAGCCGTTTCGGTATAGTTTTATTTGGCTTCCTGCACCCCTATATGGGAGCCGGATTGGCCCAATACCTGTCCAAAAGCAGCAGGATACATAAAAAAACAGATGATAAAATTTACCAAGGAGATGACAAGGAATTCATCGTCAATTTTTGTAAGGAAACGTTAAAAAGTACACACTTTGATTACTTTATTTGCGGGCACAGGCATTTACCGCTTGATATCGCGCTTGGCAATAATTCCCGCTATATTAATTTGGGTGAATGGGTAAATGATTACACCTATGCTGAATTTAATGGTACGACTCTTGAAC
>JBBQIF010000041.1:0-12226 GCA_038324665.1 Bacteroidia bacterium | reverse complement strand
TTTAGCATTTGACGCCGTCTTGACAATTCTAATTTTCATAAAAAACATCCCTTAGTGCGGTAAAATTAGTATTTTTTTTAATTAATTCGTTATAATACAGCGGTTTAAAACCGCACTAATTTGCAAAGGGACAAGTCAGGAAAGTTACCTTTGGAAGAAAAAGTACTTGTTCAGGAAATCATTACCTACAGTTTGGATACTTTATCAATGAATGGTTTTGTGGCATACTACGATTCTAAGGGTATCAAAATGCCCGTTGTACTGATAGTTCATGAGTGGTGGGGGATGGATGATTATGTTAGGGACAGGGCCAGGCAATTGGCTGCTCTTGGGTACCTTGCCATTGCAGTAGATTTGTATGGAAATGGTAAAACGGCAGATAATCCCAACAAGGCAATGGAATTGTCATCTCCATTTTACAAAGATCCCATGATGGCAAAAAACAGATTTGATGCTGCTCTGGCAAAAATAAAGACTTACCCCATGGCTGATACCTCAAAAATTGCAGCTATTGGTTATTGTTTTGGCGGTGGAATGGTACTTAATATCGCTAGGTTAGGCGAAAAACTGAATGGGGTAGTGAGTTTTCATGGTAGTTTAAATGGCGTCCCTCTGGATAAAAGTTTGTTAAAAGCGAATTTATTGGTATGTCATGGTGAGGACGATCAGTTTGTAAGGGCAGAAGAAGTCGCAAAATTCAAACGAGAAATGGATTCTGTTGGGGCGGTTTATACTTTTAAATCCTATCCAGGAGCTACCCATGCGTTCACTAATCAAAATGCGACAGAAACTGGGAAGAAATTCTCTTTACCAATCGCTTACAATGCCCAAGCTGATACAGCCTCTTGGAAGGATATGCAGGCATTTTTTGGTGTTATTTTTAAATAGGCGTCTATAAATTTTTAGAGACCGATAAATCGAGTCTCTACTATTTCACTCCTTTTTTACTTTCCCAGAATTTCTTTACTAATTCAGTTGCCTCTTTGGCTTGATCTGGTGTCATACTTTTAATAAAATCGATGGGACTATCCTGATTGAGCGGTTTTGTAAGTGTGTTGAGAGGGTGTTCGAGTGAAATGGGATTTTCTTGATGCGGGGTGAAATTCAAGATATCATTGGGTGTGCAATTAAGAAAGCTGCAAAGCATTTCAAGGTGCTTCAAATTAAGACTGCGCGCCTCTCCTTTAATCAATCGATTAGCGGCGGTATATCTCAATCCCATTCTTTGTAAAATGTGCGTATTCGGTTTATAACCCTTTACCTTGAGCACTTCTTTGATATAGAATTTCAACATAATTTTGATTTAAGATCTATTGGCAAAGATACTAAAATATATTATTCGTTGTAGCATCCTAATAATACCTTATAAAATTAAATCTATTTAATATTTATTATGTAGTATCTGTTTTTTATTAATATGGTATAAAATTAAGTATTAATTGTTCTTTTTTTACTAATAATTGTTCGCTTTTTAATGAATTTACATCGATTTAGTAAATAATTGTGATTTTAGTTGCAAAATTTTGTTAGTCAGAATTCCTATCAAATTTGAATAGCGTTCGGCTGCATTATGCTTATAATACCAAAAGAATATTTCAAATTCAATTTGAAATTTGTCATTTAGTATATTCTTTATTGTCTAAAAATAAGATTTTGCATGATAACTTCATCAGCAACTTGAATTGAAATTCACTTAATTTTGTGTTCTTTATGTCGGACAACGAATTATTACCCTTAGAGCGGGAAGAACAAGAGAGAGTAGAAATACTTAAGCGTTATAAATCCTTGCTTCGTTCCGTGCGGCATGAATTGACCAGGGAACAAAAAAAGCAAATTCGGTTGGCCTTCGACCTTGCCTTAGATGCCCATAAGGATATGAGGCGCAAAACAGGCGAACCGTATATTTATCACCCAATAGCAGTAGCAAGAATTGCAGCCCATGAGATAGGTTTAGGTACAACCTCTATCGTTTGTGCACTTATCCATGATGTGGTGGAGGATAGCGATTATACCTTGCAGGATATCAGCAGGAAATTTGGCCCAAAAATCACAAAAATTGTTGATGGTCTTACCAAAATAAAAGAGGTATATGACCATACGGACAGTATGCAGGCGGAAAATTTCCGCAAAATGCTGCTTACCTTGAGTGACGATATTAGGGTTATCCTAGTAAAACTATGCGACCGTCTGCATAATATGCGTACGCTGGACAGCATGAGTCGCAAGAACCAACTAAAGATTGCCAGTGAGACTCTGTTTTTATACGCTCCATTGGCACATCGCCTGGGATTATATACCATTAAATCGGAACTGGAAGACCTTTCCATAAAATATACTCAAAGAGAAGCTTTTAAGGAAATATCTGCGAACCTAAATGCCAAGAAAGCGCTAAGAGACCGTTTTATTAAAAAGTTTATTGTACCAATTAAGGAAAAGCTGGATGAAGCCAATTTGAAATATGAAATTAAAGGTCGTCCAAAAAGCATTTACAGCATCCTCAAGAAAATGAACCATCAGGGTATTCCTTTTGATCAGGTGTATGATTTATTTGCTATTCGTATAATTACTGATTCAACACCGGATAAGGAAAAATCGGATTGCTGGACTGCCTATTCTATTATCACAGATATTTATAAGCCGAATCCCGGTCGTACCCGCGACTGGATAACGACGCCAAAAAGCAATGGCTATGAAAGTCTGCATAGCACAGTTATGAGTAATGATGGTAAGTGGGTAGAAGTGCAAATCCGGTCTAAACGAATGGACGAAATAGCTGAAAAGGGATACGCCGCTCATTGGAAATATAAGAATACGAAGGATGGTATAGAAAATGACAAAGAAGGCGGAGTAGATAGCTGGCTAGCGCGTATCAAGGATATACTTGAAAACCCATCGTCAAATGCCCTTGAATTTATCGATGATTTTAAGTTGCAGTTAATTCATGAGGAGATATTTGTATTTACGCCAGAAGGTGATTTGAAAAAATTGCCAGTTGGCGCTTCAACACTTGATTTTGCTTTCGAGATTCATACGCAAGTAGGTAGCAAATGCATAGGTGCTAAGGTAAATAACAAACTGGTACCTATCAGCCATAAGTTGAGTAATGGCGACCAGGTGGAGATTTTAACTTCCGAAAAACAACACCCGAGAGAAGAGTGGCTACAGTTCGTTGTTACCGGCAAAGCCATTGCCAGAATCAGGAATTCGCTACGAGAAGAAAAAAGAGAAACCGCCGAAACTGGCAGGGAAATGCTGAAGAAAAAATTCCATAAGGAAAAAGTGGAATTTACGGAAGATAATATTAATAAAATAGTTTCTTTTTTAAAGGTGCAAAGTGTGCTTGACTTATGTTATGCCGTTGCAAAGCATCTCATTACGCCTGAGAAATTGACCATTCATGACATCGTCAATAAAAAGGTGGCGATGGAGCCTAAACCGAAAAAGGAAATTCCTGAGAAACCAATTTCAAAATCGAGCAAGGAAATCATCATTGGCGATGAGAATGACTTGCCCTACAGTTTTGCTAAATGTTGTAATCCGATTCCCGGAGATGATATATTCGGGTTTATTACTATTGGTGAAGGGGTAAAAATACACCGCACCAATTGCCCCAATGCTGTTTCCCTACTGAGCAATTATGGCTATAGAGTAATAAAAACAGAATGGAAAAACTCACCAGTAAAAGATGATAAAATGTTTTTGGCCGGTATTAAACTTACTGGTATTGATGATGTAGGGATTATCAGCAGTCTTACTGATATCATTAGCAAAAACATGGGTGTAAACATGAAATCTATAACCATTGAAAGCCATGATGGCACATTTGAAGGCACCATAGTGCTCTACATACAAGATACAGCACACCTCGATTCACTCATTAAGAACATTATGCAGAAACATCAAAATATGGAGGTTAAGCGGATTGCGATAGCGAATTAGGGCCATCTATTTTAATCTAGGGTTTAGCTATTTCCATTGTTGTTTTACCTTATACTTTTTCATTCCTCCATCACGAGTAATAAGGGTAAGTTCCTCTGAAATTGCCTGAGAAATAATCAATCGGTCAAATGGGTCACCATGATGCTCAGGCAATTCAGAAAGAGTAAGTAAATGTTCAATGTTTATTGGAATAATTTCAATCTGGTTTCTGTCAATATAGTCAAATAATTGTTTTAATGAAATGCTTAAAGTCAATTTGCCAATTTGATTTTTGATTGTTATTTCCCATAAACTAGCTACACTTAAAAAACAAGGTTGCTTTATATCTTTTATTTTTTCAACAACACTCACAGGAAGCTTTTTGTCACCTGCAACAAACCAAAGAAAAGCATGTGTATCAAGCAAAAAAGCCATTACATGTAATTTTTAAACTCTGTAAGTGGCAAGTCAAAATCATCTGAAAGTTCAATTTTACCCTTCGCAAAACCAAATTCACGCGTTTTTAGTTTTGATTTGGAGATTGATTTCATTTTCAAAAATTCCACAAAATCAGCTACTTGAGCTCTTAATTCTTTGGGAAGAGAATTAATTTCTAATTTTAAAGTGGTATTTGTCATTCTACAAATTTAAAAAAATAAATTGTTATTTCAAAAAGAAAATTTTCTCGGTATAATGGCTCTATCGATTGTGTGTAAAGGTTTTGTAGTTGCCCGAAGTAAGGTTCCAATCGCTAACTTTTACTCCAATGCGATCGTAAAAGCCGAGAAAGTGTTCTTGGCCGGTATTAAACTCACTGGTATTGATGACGTAGGGATTATCAGCAGTCTTACTGATATCATTAGCAAAAACATGGGTGTTAACATGAAATCTATTACCATAGAGAGTCATGATGGCACATTTGAAGGCACAATAGTGCTTTACATACAATATACCGCACACCTCGATTCTCTCATTAAGAACATTATGCAGAAACATCAAAATATGGAGGTTAAGCGGATTGCGATAGCGAATTAGGGTAGTCTTACATAAATTCCTTTGACTGTGTTATGAACATCAAATAGAATGCTCATTCTGAATTTAACTCAAGGACTTCACATTTAAATGCAGCAAAGTAACACAATTAAAAAAAGCGCTTTTTCTGTAAAAAGTTCCCCCTTCGAGTTTTTTTGATAGCAGGAATAAGAATATCTTTGCTAAAATTGAAGATCTAATTAATGAAAAAAATAATTACGATTATACTCTTTATAATTTTTTTAACTGCATATGCACAAATTACAATCAAGAAGGAACAGGATGTGAAAGCTGGCCTCGAACTTTTAAAAGATAATTACCTAAATGATGCGATATATTGTTTTTCTAACGCAATAGGACTTGATTCAAATTGTGCCGATGCCTACTATTATAGGGGAGTATGTAATTTGCTTTTATATCGGTTCATGCCAAATGAGGCTAAGGAGGATTTCGAAAAAGCCATCGCATTACGACCTGATAAAAAATACTTTTTGGCTTATCTGAGTCTTGCGAATAATGCAAGCAATCTCGATCCTGAAAATTTTAAATATTTTGACAGGGCTATAGACATGAAACCTAATGACGCACGCCTTTATGCTGCAAGGGGTTACAGTATGGATGTTATTAAAAAGCATGATGCGGCTATGAACGATTATAATACAGCCATAGCATTGGATTCCACTTATTACTGGACTTATTTTATTAGGGGCCTACATTATTGGATCTACACAAATAAAGATAAAATGGCTTATAATGATATGCTAAAAACAGAAGAACTTAGTAAAGAAAGATTTGTCCCTTTTCTTATGGATTTAAAGGTGGAAATGCAATCCGCTTTAGGATACGAAGTTAAAGAGGCTGACCGTCATTGGATCCCTGTTGGCGATGCATGGCGGGGCAGGTGGGTTGGGTTTGGAGGTTCAGGAATTACCTATAAAGAAAAAGGGGGTTGTTTCTTCAATGATCTGGTGGAATTCGGACTAAAAATTGATTAAACGATTATCCATGCTTAGTAATATATTCATCATTTTTTCTATCATAAATTTGAGCTAATGGTATGCAATCACCTTTAACTGCAAGTCTTTCCAAACCTTGTGTTTGTGCCTTATTATTATTATTGTTGATTCATCCTTTATCGCCAAAGTGAATGAATTATGAGGCCTATTTTGTAACGAACCCTATTAACTTCCGTTATAACAATAATGCCTAGCTACAATATTCCTTTAAAGGCTGATGCTGCAATGCAAATAGTGAAATGTAGGAATAACATGCATTTTAGTATTTCAGACAATTATCTTTGTTCTGTGAAAATAATGAAAATTATAGCCCTCCTTTCTTTCTATTTAGAAATTAGCTTTTGCTTCAGTCAATGCGAAAATGCGCGTTTATATGAGCAATTTGATGTGAAGCAAGGTCAGTTCAAGGCCGTTACATTTGTAATGGATAAAATAAGTATCAATTATAATTCTTGGGACCTCAAAAGCGATATTGATACTTTTATAAGAAAAGAGACCTATTGGTGTATCAGGGAAGGAGATCATTTTAAAATTCTAAAGGAAGGGAACCTTAAAGGTATTGCATATAGTCAAATCTATTGGATGGATACTGTTGCATTTTATAACTTTAAATCGGGCACTTTTAAGCAAAAGATTACTAGTAACAATAAATATGCGGATTTTGGAGAAGCCTTTTGGTTTTTGCACAATGCAAAAGATACTTTTTTTATGTGTAAGGTCGAAGATACCATTCAATTATTAAGCAATAATGGTTTTGCCAGAATAGGGCATTTTGAAAATGAATATGGCCCTGGTTCTTACAAAAATAGCTACACCTTTAATGATAGTGGGATTTTGATACAATTTGAATCCTTTTATAATCAAAAACGCATGCTTCCTAAATTCTATAGTAAAGCTACTTTTTCTGAAATTAAGTATCATCAGCAGGTGCCCTCATTTATTGAGAAAAAAATTGCACATCAATTGAAGAAGGCTTGGAAAATGTACAATATAACACGGTTGAAAAAAGTAGATACTAGCGATTACATAAGGGTTAACAATAAAGGTAGCGTCTCTAAATTGAAACCTGCTTATAAATACGGCAAAGCGGTATCATTGGACTCTGTAATTGCACACCATAAAGTGACTTTGGTTTATTTCTGGTTCAATGGTTGTGTGCCCTGTCATCAATTAAGTCCCTACCTTATTGATATTTACAAGGTGTATCATACCAAGGGATTGGAAATTATTGGCTTGAATAATTTGGATAAGGAATCCTGTGTGGACACTTGTAATTCGCAATTTATATCTTACTTCGATCAGTTAAAAAACTACCGAACTTTTGGCGTTAAGGGCTATCCAACCGTTTTGGTATTTAATGGAAAGGGTGAGATAGTAGGCAACTTAAATGGTTACAGAAATTTTGGAATAAGTGAGATGGAAAAGCATATTGAAGAACTGCTTTCTGATTAATAATATTGTGCTTACTTTAACAGATGCTGAATAAATGCTCAGAGCAGCATTTTTATTCCACTTCGTTCCATGAGAAAAGTTCAGAATGACCGTTTTCCAATTCATAAGTCTATAATAAGCCTTATTCTTATTTTACATACTCTGATGTTTACTAAGTTATCCTAAAAATATATGAGGCTTTGGGAATAAATTTATTATTCCGCTGCACTCTATGAGAAAAGTTCAGGATCTCGACAACCTATGTAGAACTTTAATAGAAAATAAGTATCCTAATGCCCTATAATCACCGACTGATCCGGTATAGTCACCACCAAGTCAACATCGGCTTCTAAAATACACTGACAAGCGAGACGTGAGTTGTATTTGGGGTTGCGGGCACGGTCAACAAAATCCTCTTCTTTGTCAGTAATTTCAGTAAGATTATCAGCCCCCTCTTCTATGTAGATATGGCAGGTGCTACAGGCGCAAACGGCTCCACAATTATGGCGTAATTCAATATTGCTGTCAATGGCCACATCGAGTATTATCTCGCCTTTTGTAATCTCAACAGTAACAGGTTGTTTATCTTTTTCTTCGAACTTAAAAGTAATATTAGGCATGGATGGGTTTTTAATCGGTGAGGCTTATGGATACTACCTCTATAGTTTTGCTTGTTTGGATAGCGGAAATTTTGGTAAAGGTAACCTTTATTGGCCAGCCTTCGGTAATACTTACTTCAGCTTCACATTTGTGAAGGGTGATAGAATTGGCAAAGTCAGATTTTTTTGGTTTGGGTAATCCCATGGATTCCGCCAGATTCACCATGGATTCATAAATAATCCTTTTATATTTTTTTTCTATGGGCGTAATTACTGCAGTTAGTTTAGCCCTGTCGGTGGCTGTATTTAGCGCTGTCATTTTGTAAACTGCAATAGAAGGGAATGGCTCTCCACCAAGGGTATTGGCCAGAAAATAATCGTAAGTATAGGTTGTATTCAGTTTGTATTCGAGACCATAAAAATAATGAATCAATGCCATTTCTTTACTTATACTTGCCGATAACATTGTCGGGTTCTCGAATAATAGCTTTGTTTTTTTAATAATGGTTCGGGTGACTTCATTATCGGGCCAGTTCAGCTTCTGAAAAACAGTTTTAGTTACTTCGTTGGTATGCTTTATGATTTCATCGATGTTAAGAATAGTATCAAAAACACCTAGTTCATTGGTGCGGTATTTTACGGTAATCCCTTTAAAAATTTCAGCATATACTCTCGAAATGGAATCTTTGTGATCGCTGAAAAGTAAATTCTGATAGATAAAGTGAATCACATAGTTTTTTTCTGTGGAATCTATAATCTCCCAAAGTGCATTTATAGTCGTTGTTTCTATAGTAGTTTTGGCATCTTTTACTTTTGTTTCAGCCTTACTGTAAAGCACATTTTTCTTTGCCCCAATATGCCAATAGCCCACTACTGGCAATATATTGCCCTTTTGGATAGTATTTTGGGCATTTAATAAACAGGTAATTGAAAGAAAGGTAAAAACGAGGAATATCTTCATAAAAATGAGGGTGCAAAATTATTATTTATTCGTTAGAATACCTATGGTAACATGAAAAGATTTAAAGTGCCTGAAACATTAAAGCAAATAATAATTTAACCTGGTTAAATTTAGAACCATTGAACCATCCTGAATCAAGTTCAGGACAGGCTCCAGAACATAAATTAACATATAAGCTTGTTTTACGAATAAATTGAGAAATTATTATTTATCCCACTATTTTTAAATTAATTTCGCAGCCGTATTTTGAGCATCTACCAAACCAATATTAATTGCATTGTTGCAACCCTTTATAAAAAGGGTTTACGAGATGTGATTATTTGTCCGGGTAGCAGAAATGCCCCACTGATAATGGCTTTTGTAAGGCTTGGAAAAATTAGGTGTACTTCAGTGGTAGATGAACGCTCTGCGGCATTTGTAGCTTTGGGTATGGCAAAACAATTGAAAACACCAGTCGCTATTATCTGCACAAGTGGTACCGCAGTTTTAAATTTATATCCAGCAATTGCCGAGGCATTTTATATGCAGGTTCCTTTGTTGGTAATAACTGCAGACCGCCCCGAAGAAATGCTAGACAGATGGGATGGACAAACCATTCATCAGTTTACAGTTTTTGAACCACATGTGCTTGGCTCTTTTCAAACGCCTGAAGCAATTGAGGAAGACCAAATTGAAGAAATAACTGTTATTTCAGAATCGCTGTATGATACTACAAATGGTCATGTAAAAGGCCCTGCCCACTTAAATGTCCCGCTAAAAGAGCCTTTGTACGCAGCAGCCTTGGAAGTATTTGAATACCCCGAAGTTGTATTAAAAGATGCGGAACCAATTGAAAGTGATGATTGGGAAATAGCCATTGATAAAGACCACTTCTTTGTGAATTACCCCAAGGTAATGATCCTTAATGGAGCTGACGAAGCTGGGGAAAATATTGAAGAATTTAAACAATTAAAGGAAAGTTCATTTGCATTGGTTTTAAGTGATGTAATTTCCAATAAACATGCTTACCAGAATATCAGAAACTGGGAGGGTATTTTTTTAAATGCAGATGAAGCACTTCGGAAGGAATTAGTGCCAGATTTGTTGGTTACAACCGGTAAAATGATCTTGAATAAAACCATTAAAACCCTTTTTAGAAAACATCCCCCGAAGCGGCATTGGCATATTGCAGAGAATGGTTTCTGCGCAGATACGTTTTTCACAGCACCGGAAATTTTAGCGTTAAATCCAACAATATTTTTTAAACAATTCAATCAATTTTTACCTTCAACTTCTTCCTCCTATTTCAATCGTTTTAAACTTTTGGCTCATAAGCAGAAGGCATTGTCAGAAAGGACTATTGACCAATATTACAATGAATTTTCAGCAGTAAAAACGGTATTCGAAGCGCTGCCTGAAAATATAGTTCTACATTTAGCCAACAGTATGCCAATTCGTTATGTTGCTTACCTGAACGAGTATTTGAAAGATAGTTGGCAGATACACGCCAATAGAGGCGTAAGTGGTATAGATGGTTGCACGAGCACCGCCGTTGGAGCCGCTATGACAGATGACGGAATGCATATTTTGCTAACAGGTGATATTGCATTCTTATACGATATCAATGCGTTATGGCAAGAACATTTGCCCACTAATTTAAAAATAATTCTGTTGAATAACTCGGGAGGAGGTATTTTTAAAAATATTGATGGTCCTGCATTGTTGCCAGAACTCAATCCCTTTATTGCTACACCACACCAAATGAATGCAAGGTTATTAGCTGAGCATTTTAAACTTGTCTATTTTTCAGTATCTAATCAGGCTGAACTTAAAGCGCTAATACCTGAATGGCTGCAAACTAGCAAAGCATGCATCCTTGAAATACAAACTGACCCCAACATAAATTCAGAAATTTTTAAACAATACAAACAGCAAATTATATGAGTAAAAGAGAATGGCAAACCATTAAGAAATACGATGAAATTCTATTCGATTATTTTGAAGGAATTGCCCGAATAACCATTAACCGTCCACGTTATCACAATGCATTTACCCCAAAAACTAATATTGAAATGATAGATGCCATGGATTATGCTAAAGAGCATCCGGATATTTATACCATTGTGTTCACAGGCGCAGGTGATAAAGCCTTTTGCAGTGGCGGCGACCAGAATATAAAGACCATAGGTGGGTATAAAGATGAGCATGGCATTCCGCGTTTAAATGTACTTGAATTACAAAAAAGGATACGTTCTTGTCCTAAACCAGTAATTGCCATGGTAAATGGCTACGCAATTGGTGGAGGTCATGTATTGCATGTGGTATGCGACCTTACTATAGCGAGTGAAAATGCAATCTTTGGTCAAACCGGACCTAAAGTGGGGAGCTTTGATGGTGGGTTTGGCAGCAGTTACCTGGCGCGCATAGTGGGTCAGAAAAAGGCGCGTGAAATATGGTTCCTTTGCAGGCAATATTCTGCGCAAGAAGCTTATGATATGGGATTAGTTAATAAGGTAGTGCCAATTGAACGACTCGAAGATGAGGTAGTGACCTGGTGCCATGAAATGATGCAGAAAAGTCCTATCGCTTTAAGGATGATTAAATACGGTTTGAACGCTGAACTGGATGGTCAGGCAGGCTTGCAGGAATTTGCCGGAAGCGCCACCTTGCTTTATTATTTTACCGATGAGGCGCAAGAAGGTAAAAATGCATTTCTTGAGAAAAGGAAGCCTGATTTCAAGAAATTCCCGAAGTTCCCTTGATCACTACCACTTCGGCTCCGCTCAGTGTCCGTTGACCAATGCTTTCCAACATCGTCTCTTTTTCAAACAGAATCTAAATAGTTTACATAAAAGGAATGCGAAGACAATCTTTGCCAATTGCTTATTTGCCTATTGCCAACTCCCAAAAAGAGCGTTTAATCGAAAAATAGCGCAAAATAAGACAATGAATGCTCACTTTAGTAGGTGGAATTAATTTTGGGAGATAAAGCCGATTATGGTTGGACCAGAATGGTCGCCAACAAGGCATACGAGGTCAGAAAAAGCGGAGTTTACTCCCGTAAATGAGCATCTTTTTTGAGCGAGCATAACGCAGTAGGCGGACATTATGGACAAACAACTATTAAACTAATCCCCAATATCTCCACATTTTATCGTACCTTTGCAGTTCTTTATGACAGTAACATTCCAAGACATGGGTTTAAGTCAACCTGTGTCTGATGCAATTAGAGATTTAGGCTACATCAATCCCACTCCAATCCAACAACAAGCCATTCCGGTTTTATTAAA
>JBBQIF010000040.1:0-12318 GCA_038324665.1 Bacteroidia bacterium | reverse complement strand
CAAAAATCGGCCAGGAAGTCCATGCTATAAGAAATTCCTTTCTTCCAATACTGAATTTACAGAACGACCCATCTGCACAGCTTCGCGTGAATATCAGAATTTGAAAATCAACCAACTAAAAGGCAAAATTAACGATGAAGCGGTGTTGGAACTTGAAATATCCAAAATCACTGAAAAAGATTGCCTTTGTGAAGGCTTAGGTGCTCCTGCCCTATTAAAAAACCATGCCAAATTATCACACAAACTGAGTGCCGTTACAATTTGTCCAGGTCCCAATTTGGCCTATTTTTCAGGCATCTTTACATTAAGGGAAATGATTGATCACATCTATGGTCGTGCCACCATTTTAAATGCTTTGCCGCGCCCACATGTTTTCATCAATGAATTGCAATTGTATGTGGATCATCTAAAGAAGGAAATAGGGAAACACCTGTCTCCAATGACTAACAAGGAGCAAAGCTATTTTATGAAATTCAAGGAAAACCTTTTGAAGGGTATTGAGTATTACAATTCCATGTCAGATAAGGTAAATATCAAAAGCAATGAATTTTGCGAACAAATGACGCAACAACTTTCGGATTTCAAAAAAATACTTCAGTCGCTTTCACTTGAAAACAGTCCGAAAGAAATTCCCATTCTGAATTGATTAATTTTCACAATCATGAATACTCCCAATATCATTGACAAAATAAATCAGCTTAGAAAAGATAAAAATGCTATCATCCTAGCACATTATTATCAGGAACCTGCTATTCAGGATATTGCTGATTATGTAGGGGACAGTTTGGGATTGTCCTATCAAGCGGCAAAAACAAATGCCGATATCATTGTTTTTGCAGGTGTTCATTTCATGGCTGAAACCGCTAAAATACTGAACCCATATAAAAAAGTTCTCATACCCGATATGAATGCAGGTTGTTCATTGGCCGATTCATGCCCACCTGAAGAGTTTAAAGCTTTCCGAGAGCAACACCCTAATTACATTGCAATCACCTACATTAACTGTTCTGCTGAAGTAAAGGCACTTAGTGATATTATCTGCACCTCTAGCAACGCAAAAAAAATAATTGAGTCGATACCGAAAGACCAGCCCATTTTGTTCGCACCTGATAAAAATCTCGGCGATTACCTGATTAAAGCAACTGGCAGGGATATGGTATTATGGTCGGGCGCATGTATGGTGCATGAAGCATTTTCATTGGAAAAATTAATAGAATTACAAATCCAATATCCTAATGCAAAAATTGTGGCCCATCCTGAATCAGAAACTGAAATTTTAGAGATTGCAGATTTTATAGGCTCCACAAGCCAGATGATAGAATTTATTAAAAAAAACGAGGCCACGGAATTCATAATTGCAACAGAGGCTGGCATATTGCACCAATTAAGGAAGGAAGTAACGAATAAGCTGCTTATCCCTGCACCAGTCGAAGAAAACAACACCTGTGCATGCAGTGAATGCAGTTTTATGCGGTTGAACACTTTAGAAAAACTTTACGTTTGTTTGAGGGACGAAAAAAACGAAATTTTTGTTTCGGAAACCATTGCAAAGA
Source organism: Bacteroidia bacterium (assembly GCA_038324665.1). GTDB lineage: Bacteria > Bacteroidota > Bacteroidia > NS11-12g > UBA955 > JABMMZ01. The sequence goes on along the minus strand of JBBQIF010000040.1, from coordinate 10,765 downwards.
AAGCCTTATTGCCTTTAGAACGCATGCTTAAAAGTTCCTTCTGAAATGATAGAAAAGGACATTTTAATAATAGGTTCCGGGATTGCAGGCCTATCATTCGCATTGAATATCGCGAAAAAGCGACCCTACCTGTCCATTTGCATATTGACCAAAAGCAATAAAGCCGAAACGAATACAAGATACGCACAAGGTGGTATTGCAGTGGTGATGGATATTATTCATGATTCCTACCAAGAACACATTAATGACACCTTAAAGGCCGGCGGAGGCTTATGCAATAAAAAAGTGGTTGAAATGGTTGTAAAAAAAGCACCTGAAAGATTAAGGGAACTATTGGAATGGGGTGTAAAATTTGACATGGCACAAAAGAACAAGTTTGATGCAGGATTGGAAGGTGGCCATTCCCATGCGAGAATTTTACATCGCAAGGATACGACAGGTAATGAAATTGAAAAAAAATTGCTTTTCCATATTAGTCAATTCAAAAATATAAGTATTCTTCCTCACCATTTTGCACTAGATTTAATAACAGGTTCTACAAATGTCAACGGTAAGAATACCATTACCTGTTATGGCGCCTATGTTTTCTGCCAACAGCTTAAATGCATCAAAATATTCAAAGCCGGCATCACCATGCTAGCGACCGGAGGTTCAGGCCAAGTTTTCACAACAACAACTAATCCATTAATTGCAACCGGTGATGGCGTAGCAATGGCACATAGGGCACACGCAAAAATTAGGGACATGCAATTCATCCAGTTTCATCCTACCGCATTTTATCAATTGCATTCAAAACCTTGCTTTCTAATTTCTGAGGCAATCAGGGGCTTTGGTGCTTATATGCTCAATGAAAAGGGTGCTCGATTCTTGTTTGATTACGATAAAAGAGGCGAGCTAGCCACCAGGGATATTATTTCAAGGGCCATCCATTGTGAGCTGTCAAAATCTGGCGAGGCATGTGTCTTTCTCGATTGCCGTCATTTAGACCATAAAGAATTCATAAAACACTTCCCGGGCATTTACAGATATTGCCTAAAAAAGGGAATCAATATAAACAATGACCTTATACCAATAACACCAGCCGCCCATTATCAGTGCGGCGGGATAACAACCAACAGAAAAGCACAGACTTCCATAAAAAATTTATATGCCTGCGGTGAATGTTCAAGCAGTGGTTTACATGGGTCAAACCGATTGGCATCCAATTCGCTTCTGGAAGCGGTTGTTTTCGCCCATGAAGCAGCCAATCATATTTTGAAAAATTGGGATTCTACTAGGATTAAACTTGAATTCACTTTCAATGATTACTCATTAAAAAAGGCAAGTTTCAAGAAATTGAATGCCATGAGAAAGGGAATAAGACAAGTTGTAAGTCATTATGCCGGTATTGAAAAATCAAGAGCTGGTTTGCTCAATGCAAAAGCATTACTTAAAAAACATGAATTGCTGCTTAAATGGAATTACCCTGAAGGAACCTTGCATACAGATTTTTGGGAAGTTAAAAACCTATTGACAGTTGCACAACTTATCATTGACCAATCATTAAAATTCTATTACAGAAAACATAAAAAAACAATTAAACAATACAATGAGCGATAGATTAAGAACATTGACAGAACCATTTAAGATAAAAATGGTTGAGCCTTTAAAAGTTACCACTGAGGAATACAGAAAGGAAGCATTGAAACAAGCCGGTAATAATCCATTTTTACTCAAATCAGATGATGTATTCATTGACTTACTTACGGACAGTGGCACAGGCGCAATGAGTGATAAACAATGGGCTGGAATGATGATTGGCGACGAAAGCTATGCAGGTTCCCGTAGCTGGGAACACTTGAACCGCGTTGCAGGTGAATTAACCGGCATGCCACATATACTCCCTACGCACCAGGGCCGCGCGGCTGAAAGAATACTTTACGGTATTCTTGGCGGCAAAGACAAAATTTTTATTAGCAATACTCATTTTGATACTACAAGGGCAAATATTGAATTTACTGGAGCTACTGCCATTGATATAGTTTATGAAGAAGCGAAAGATCCTGAAACGGATTTGCCTTTTAAAGGAAATATCAATCTCGAAAAACTTCAGGAACTTATACATCAATATAAAAAGGAAAATATTGCGGCAGTAATCATTACGGTGACAAATAACTCTTCAGGGGGACAACCTGTAAGCATGGAGAATGTAATAGCCTTACGGAAAATATGCGATGAGCATCAACTCCTACTGGTAATTGATGGTTGCAGGATTGCAGAAAACGCCTACTTCATTAAACATCGCGAACACGGGTTCGAAAATAAAACCTATGAGGAGATCGCCAAAGAAATGCTGCGGCTGGGCGATGCATTTATCATGAGTGCAAAAAAAGACGGGATGGTAAACACCGGCGGATTGCTGACACTTAAAGATGAGGAACTTGCCTTAAAATGCAAAAACCAATTAATTATTTCAGAAGGGTTTACCACTTATGGAGGACTTGCTGGCCGCGATATGGAGGCATTGGCTATTGGCCTTAAGGAAGTTTTTGATGCTGACTATCTTCATTACCGGATACGTAGCACCGCCTATCTGGGCGAAAAATTAAAGGAAAAAGGGGTGCCAGTTGTATGGCCAATTGGTGGCCATGCTGTTTACATTGATGCAAAAAAACTATATAGCAAAATTCCTGTAAATGAATACCCAGGGCAGGCACTTGTTTGTGATTTATATATAAAGGGAGGCATAAGAAGTGTGGAAATCGGGAGTCTGATGTTTGGAAAATATGATGGTGACGGAACACTTATTCCCGCAACAAATGAACTGGTAAGACTAGCCATTCCAAGGCGAGTATATACCCAAAGCCATATTGATTATGTACTAGATGTATTTGATGATATTATGGAAATGCGCAACCAATCAAAAGGCTATCATATCACCTATGAACCATCATTTTTGCGGCATTTTACTGCTCGTCTGGAAAAAAACAATCATGAAGTCAATATGCAATCGGCAAGTATATAAAATCAATATAAACGTATTTTAAAGATGTTAAAATCAAATGCCATTCTGATGTTTCTAATTTTGAGTTTTACATTTCTCATATACTCTTTCAGCATTTATCTAACACCTTTATCTGTAAAGGAGGATATCAGATTCAACAAGCAAAAAGCGTCAGATGGAAGACTCGTATGGCAAACTTACAATTGCCAAAGTTGCCACCAATTGTATGGATTGGGAGGTTATCTGGGTCCTGATTTAACCAATATCATTTCTAAGCCAAACAAGGGCGGAAAAATAATCAAGGCAATAGTAGGGTCGGGTGCCAGACAAATGCCTGCATTCAACCTGTCCGATCAAGAAATGAATAATCTTATTGAATTTTTAAAATCCGTAGATGCCAGCGGAACGGCGGATCCAAGAAGTTTCAGGTATGATAAAACCGGCATGATAGAAGGCAATGAAACTAAGTAAAATTAATATCGGCAACCTGTTTTTATTAACCGCATTATGTATGCTGGTATTGGGTTTGTGTTTTGGCATATTGGCAGCACTTATTTATCTTTTCCCTGAATTTCTTAAAAATAACATTGGCTTTATCTCATTAAGGCCGCTACATGTTTCTTCAGCCATGTTCTGGATTATTTTAGGCGCTACAGGTTGTGTTTATAATGGATTAAAAAATTATTCAAAGCAACTATTAATAAATAAAATAGGGCTTTTACAATGGGGCCTTTGGATAATTGCAATAACAGGAATTATCATATCCTATTTTACCAAAAATTTCGGCGGCAGGGAATACTGGGAATTTAATGCAATGTGGGCACTACCAATTGCACTTGCGTGGATTCTTTTTCTGATAAACTTTTTTTCAATCGTAAAAAAAATAAAGGACTGGCCTGTTTATATCTGGATGTGGATGACTGGCATTCTATTTTTCCTGTTCACTTTTTCGGAAAACTACCTGTGGCTATTCCCCTATTTTAGGGAGCATTTTATAACAGACATGACTATTCAATGGAAAGTAAACGGCTCGCTAGTTGGGGCATGGAATCAGATTTTGTATGGTACGGCCTTCTTTTTAATGGACCGGATTTCAAATACGAAAACCACGGGAAGGAGTAAACTTGCTTTCATTATGTATTTCCTTGGTTTATTCAATCTGATGTTCAACTGGGGGCATCATATTTACACACTTCCCACCGAAAAATATATCAGATATATAGGTTATATTGTAAGCATGACGGAATGGATTTTTTTCGTCAAAATCATATTTGACTGGAGAAAAAGCATCAATACTATTCAGAAGAATTATCACTATTTCCCTTACCGCTTTATAATGGCAGCAGATATCTGGGTATTCATCAATATGGGACAAGCCATACTAATGTCCATTCCAGCCATCAACCTATACACACATGGCACCCATGTAACAGTAGCGCATTCAATGGGCACAACTATCGGCATCAACAGCATGATACTTTTCGCGGCCTGTTTTGAGTTTCTTCCATACAATAAAACGGCAAACCCTTCAGACAAAAGGATTTTGAATGTTACCTTTTGGATATTACAAGGCAGCTTATTTGCATTTTGGCTGTCATTGAATATTGCAGGTATCAAGAAAGGCATCTGGCAAATGAGTGAACACCAGGCAAGCTACTATAAAATGATGGAATCCCTTTATCCTTATTTCACTTCATTCTTTGTTTCAGGCATTGGGTTGTTCATTTCCATTTCAACACTGGCATTCATTCTAATAAAATCAAGCATCAAACGAAGTATTTCTTTTAAAACCCAAATTATTAAGCAATAAGCAAATTATGGAAACAACCATCGACTTGAATGATCTAAAAACGGCCTATGCCTACAAAAGCGACAAATGGCTTAGGTTTACTTATTTCATTTTCAAAATTTTACAACATCCAAAACTTACCAGGTTTCTAACTGTCTGCACAAATGCCATCATCAAATACCATCTGCCTTTAAAATTCATGATCAAAAAAACTGTTTTTAAAATATTCTGTGCGGGGGAAAACATAGAGGAAGCATTTGAAAGAATAAAGCAACTTGAAAAATACAAGGTGAAAGCGGTATTGGATTATGTTTCCGAAGGTGAGAAAATCGACAGTACGTTTAAGGCAAACACTAACATTATCACGGCAAATATCCTAAAACTTAGCGAGGAAATACCAGGTAACTATATTAGTGTAAAATTATCAGGGTTAGAAGACACAGAATTCTTCAGGGAAATAAACGGCAAAACCTTCCCGGAAAACAAGCGATTTGAAACCTTTATGGAACGCTTGGATCAAATATGCAAAACTGCCTGGCAACAGCACGTAATTGTTTACATAGATGCTGAAGACAGATATATGCAGGATATTTTCGACAAGGCAACTGAATATATGATGGAGAAATACAATAAGGAGGAAGCTGTTGTTTTCAATACATTGCAGATGTACCTTAAGGATAGGTTGAATTATCTTGATTACCTAATCAAAGATGGCAAGGAAAAAAACTATATACCGGGTATTAAACTGGTAAGGGGTGCTTATGTTGACAAGGAAAGGGAATCCGCAATCAGGGAAAATAGAACATCCCCCGTTTATCAGACAAAAAAACAAACAGACCTAGCATTCAACAAGGCCATAGAAATCTGCTTAAGTAACTACAATACTGTTGATACCTGCATTGCTTCGCACAATGACGAAAGCACAGTACTAGCCATCCAATATATTGAAAAATACAAAATTGCCCCCCATTCTAACAAGGTGACATTTTCTCAATTATATGGCATGAGCGATCATATAACCTTTAATCTGGCTGCAAAGGGATACAATACCTCCAAGTACTTGCCTTATGGCGAAGTGAAAAAAGCACTACCCTACTTAATTAGAAGATCTGAAGAAAATTCATCAATAAACGGACAGTTATCAAGTGAAACTATCAGATTGAAACAGGAAATGAAAAGGAGAGGCTTAACATAAAACAATTAAGTCAAAATTTTTGTTAAATTATAAATCAGATGTTTTTATCCGATTAATAATTTAGATTTGGAACCAAGACATCAATATGATTTTTTCAAAAGCTTGTGAATATGGTATTAGGGCAACGGTATATATTGCCAGGCAATCCTTGAACCAAAACCGTGCAAGTTTGAAAGATATTTCAAGGGAAATAGATTCTCCTGAAGCATTTACAGCAAAAATATTACAGGAATTAGTGCGTCATGGCATAATTAACTCTGTGAAAGGGGCTACAGGAGGATTTGAAGCTGATGTAAAGAAAATGCGGAAAATAAAGCTTATGGACATTGTTATAGCAATCGATGGCGACTTAAGTGACAAGATGTGCGTACTGGGGTTAAAAAAATGTTCATCCATCCAACCATGTCCTGTTCACCATAAATACAAATCCATTAGGAAGGATTTTCAGAAAATGCTTAATACTACCAGTTTATCAGAAATGTCAAGCAGTTTAAAGGATGGCCTAAGCTGGTTGAAAATTTGAGCATCTGATTTAAATCATATTTCCTCTGATTTTAATCATAAGAAGGGTCAGCTTAAGTAGTGATATTTGCATGACTATTAATTGAATCCTAATGAGGTTAAGGTATACAGCTTATAAAAAATATTTATTCTATCTAAATAATTTCTCAACACAGAAAAAACTTAAAAACATCTTTGAAAATAATCTTGAGTTTAGAACGAGGAAAACTGAGTTAAGGAGTTATCCCTATAAAATCACTTTTGACCCAGGAAATATCTGCAATCTCAGATGTCCGGGTTGCCATACCGGCATAAAGCATCCCGAAATGATCCATCCTTCCATGATGAATCTTACTAATTATAAGCTCATGTTTGACAAAGTAAAGGGTCATGTTATGAATATCGCCTTGTATAATTGGGGAGAACCCTTTTTAAACAAGCAGATATTTGACATCATTTCATATACCAATGAAGAAAAAGTAGGTACAACTATTCATTCAAATTTCAATCATTTCAATGAAAATATGGCGAATGAAGTCATTAAGTCTAAACTGACTCATATCTATCTATCAATAGATGGGGCATCGCAGGAAATCTATTCGAAATACCGGGTTAAGGGAAAACTTGAACAAGTGATACATAATCTTGAAATGCTGATTGAAGCAAAAAAGAAGGCAAATAGTAAATTACCTTTTATTACATGGAAATATTTAAAGTTCCCTTTTAACGAAATGGAAATTGAATCAGCAAGGAAAATCGCTGAAAAAATAGGTGTTGATAATTTTGAAGTGTTTAATGCAGTAACAAAATTAACAGATATTTATGACGAGGCCGATCAATATAAAAACAATCCGCAAATGCTCAAGTCATTGAAAGGCAATTGTAAAAGCCTGTGGTCAAGTATCTACATTGAACCAGATGGCACGGTGTTCCCTTGCTCCCTCTCCTTCCGAGAAAAGGAGTCTTTTGGCAATCTGGTAAATTCAGATTTCATGACCCTTTGGAACAATGATAAATATAAGGCTGCCCGACAACTATTCTCAAAAAATCCAGCGCTGGAAAATGTTCCCCTTCCATGCAAAGGATGCAAATATTACCTTAAATGCAGTATGGGTTCGTAATGCAATACTTCCATTACCTATTGAATTTATCAGGAATTAAGCAACGTAATTATATAAATAAATAAATAAACCATGTAACATTCAACGATATATAGGCCCCTATATTTACCTCATCTTAACAAATCAGGTATTCTACATTTAACTAAAAATTGAAAACCACACTATAAATGCACATTGACATTAAATTAAAGACCAGATATTCAGAATTTAAAATCTGACTTAACAAAAAATTATGCAAATAGATACAAATATTTTGATTGCATGGGGAGGTATCGCCAAGAAGTACCATAAAAACGAAACCATTTTCAGTGAAGATGACCATGCCCTTTTTTATTATCAAATTCTCGAAGGACAAGTAAAAATGATCAACAGGTACAATGATGGCAGGGAATTTATTCAGGGCGTTTTTTATGGTGACAGTGGTTTTGGTGAATCTCCATTATTTATCGATGAAACTTACCCGGCTTCGGCAATTGCACAAAAGGATTCCGTTGTCATTAAGTTATCCAAATCAAGTTTTTTCAAGATGCTAGAAGATTATCCGAAAATTAAAAGTGATTTATTAACCGTATTATCCCGTCGCATTTATAACAAATCTATTACAGCCCGGGAGTTAAACCACAATTCACCAGAGGGTCGTATTTTGGCATTTCTACATTCATTGAAAAGGAAAGATCGATGTCCAGATAAGAAACTACTCGTACACCATACAAGACAAGAAATTGCTGATTTTACAGGATTAAGGGTAGAAACTGTTATTCGCACCTTGAAAAAAATGGAAACCGGAAAACAGGTGGAAATTATCAATCACAAACTTTACCATTGATGTTTAAATTCTCTATCAATGGCTGGGTAAGAACGGTATTGGCCAACCTGATTATTGTCGCCATTCTGGGATTGTTGATGAGATACAAGATCAGATTTGAGCTCCCCTATTTTGACCAACAGCACCTGCAACACGCACATTCGCATTTTGCCTTTGCCGGCTGGATTACACAAACGCTTTTGGTGCTAATAACCTTCCTGATTCAACCACAACTTTCATTGTCTCAATTAAGGAAGTATAACCTGGTACTATGGCTTAATCTTGTATGTGCTTATGGCATGTTGATATCGTTTTTCATTCAGGGCTATGGACCATTTTCAATTGCCTTCTCCGCTGCTTCCATTATCACAACCATTTTATTTTCCAGATTGTTTTTCAGCAATTCTGTACAATTAGTGCAATATGCACAAGCCATCAAATGGATTAAAGGTGCATTGGTTTTTGCCATTCTATCCTATGCGGGAACGCTAGTGCTTTCCTACATGATGATAAGTAAAAACCTTTTGCAGAATTGGTATCTGGCGTCTATCTATTTTTACCTTCACTTTCAATACAATGGGTGGTTCTTTTTTGCAAGTATAGGATTGTTTATAGGTCAGGCCAACAAACATGGCATATCCGTTAAAAATGATAAATTGATATTCTATTTATTGTTTTGCTCTTGTATTCCGGCCTATTTCCTTTCCGTTTTATGGGCCCATATTCCGGCATGGCTATATGTGATTGTAGCGCTTGCAGCGGTCACCCAATTGACAGGTTGGTGCTTTTTACTGAAGAATGTATTTGTTTATCTCAAGGCAAATTTCAAGGCAACCAAAATTTCCTTGTTTCTTATTTATTTTGTCGTCATTGCAGGTTCAATAAAGTATCTGCTACAATTAGGCTCAACCATCCCATCCGTTAGTCACCTCGCATTTGGATTCCGACCTATAGTAATAGCCTACTTGCATCTGGTGTTATTGGCATTGACTTCAATGATGCTTATGCTCTATATGTTTCAATTGAAATTGATATCCAACACAGGTTGGAGCACGAAATCGCTAATATGCTTTGCCATTGGAATTTTATTAAATGAACTGATTTTGGCAGTTCAAGGTGTGGCATCATTGAGTTATGTGGTTATTCCCTATACTAATAACATGTTATTGATAGCAGCCATGGTGCTTTTTCTTTCAGCATTCGGGTTGTTCTTATCCCAATTCAATAAATTGCCTGAAAAAGAATAGTTTTTACTTTTTCTATTTAAGAAAATGATACAAAATCATCTGGTCTTATGATTTCGCTCATAATTAAATTCATTTAATACGATTTAATTTGAATATTATTAATAATATCACCTTATGAAAAAAGTAATATACATTGTTATGGCAATCGGATCAATGATTGCAATCAGTTGCAATACACAACCTGCAGCAGTTAATGAAACGGAATCTTCCACTTCTGATGAAAAAGCCACTGGACAATCTGGGGTACAGGATGAAGTATCCACCCCAAATGTTGTTCAAATAGCTGCCGGAAGTAAAGACCACACCACTTTAGTAGCAGCCGTGAAAGCGGCAAACCTTGTAGATGTGCTCAGCAATACCGGTCCTTTTACAGTTTTTGCGCCAACAAATGCAGCCTTCGACAAATTGCCAGCAGGTACTGTTGAAGGATTATTGAAACCGGATAAATTGGATGCCCTTTCTGACATACTTCAATACCATGTCTATTTGGGTGTTCTTAAAGTTGAAGCCTTGACTGATGGTCAAGTACTTGGCGAAGTTAATGGTGGAAATATTAAAATAACCATGGTGGATGGAAAACCTGTAATCAATGGCAAAGCGCATATTATAGCCTCCATACCGGCATCAAACGGAATCATACATGTCATAGATGAAGTATTGCTTCCAGGTCAATAGATCGTTTCTTAAATTTTGAAAAAAGTTGCACTTATCTTGATATGTGCAACTTTTTTTGCTTGCCACCACAGAATTGCAAAATGTCGTTTCTACGGATGGAACGGTCAAAAACTCACCAACTGCGGATATAAAAACACATCAGATACGCAATAGTGATAGATGCATCATAGGAACATTATGCCATCCCTACGGGATTATATTCGTATCCATATTGGTGTTATATACAGCTATTGCATCCCTACGGGATTTGGGAGCCTAATTTCGATATGGATTTAGATTCCCGTAGGGATATTATAAAGGATCAACCATCAAAGAATTCGCCACAGTCCCGTAGGGACGAAATGACGGTTAAGAAATTCCTCAACACCAGATTAATAATCACGTTAGGGATGGCATAAGGTACTTCTACCTTCAAAGAATTCACAGCAGTCCCGTAGGGACGAAATGAC
>JBBQIF010000039.1:0-12415 GCA_038324665.1 Bacteroidia bacterium | reverse complement strand
ATTTACTTTGGATTGAATATTTTCGGCAATCACTATTTCCATCATTTCGTTGTACAACCCAGCGGTCAGGTCTCCAATCTTTATTTTCATCGCGAGTCCCGAACCGGCATTATTTCTGTTGAAGCGGAATTGGGTATCGTGCTGCTTAGGGCAAAAAACAAACGCTTTAGCCTTGAATGTATCAACCGCGGAGGGCTTCTACTTTTAAGGCCTGCTTATAGATATTACCAGAATTGGAGCCCCGGTATCAATTATTATAATTCAAATCGGCTCTATGGTTTGCCCCTCTCTATTTGCCTGTTTTATAAACTTTAAAAGCTAATAGTACTCTTGTAATTTAATCATTTCTTCAAAATCATTTGGATAAGAAATGGCAAAGTGAATATCGCTTATATAAAAACCATTGTATGCATATTGGTTCATCATTTTTCCTTCCCTATTTTCTAAGTGGTAAAATCCTGCCTTTTTTAATATCCCTCCATTACGAATACATAGCCTTACATCAAAAATAAATACCCACTAATAAACACTTTTCATTTTATCAATTCTTTTCTGCAATTTTGAGCGGAATTTAATGCCTGTATCTACTATCATTATTGCTAAAAACGAAGCGGCTAATCTAAAGTTATCCTTACCCCAATTAAAATGGTGCAGCGATATTGTGCTCATAGATGATAACAGCACCGATGAAACATTAGCCATTGCTGAAAGTTTTGGTTGCAGGGTTTTTAAAAGAACTTTCGATGGTTATGGCATCCAAAAACAATTCGCGGTGAGCAAGGCACAAAACCAATGGATATTGAATATTGATGCAGATGAGGTTCTGAGTGATGAATTGGTTGAAGAAATAGCTCAATTAAATCTTGAGGACAATGAAATTGTAGGATATGAAATCCCCATACGTCATGTATTCCTTGGCAAAGTATTTAAATATGGCAAAGAAAGCCGATTCTACCACCTGCGCTTATTCAATAAATCTAAAGGCAATTTCGATGATGCCAAGGTGCATGAGAAAGTACATTTAAATGGTAAAGTCCTCAAGTTACAAAATGTTATTTTACATTACAGTTATAAAGACTTAGAACATTATTTCGAAAAACTGAATCGCTATACAAGCATTGGAGCTGCTAAATTGAAAGAAAATGGCAAGTCGCGAAATCTACTGCTTACTGTAGCAGGAATGCCCTTTTATTTCATCAAACATTATTTTATTTATGGCAATATCTTGAATGGAAAAGCAGGTTTTATTTGGAGCTATTTAAATGCCTGGTACCACGTTGTAAAATATCTAAAACTATACGAATTAAATTCTAAAAAATGAGCAATCTGACTGTATTAATGTACCATAAGGTTTCGGAAAATAAACAAGATTATCTGACAGTATCTACCGCCCAATTAAAGGAACAATTGAACTGGCTAAAGCAGCGATATACATTCATTACCCTACGCCATCTTAACGAACATATTGAAAACCAAAAAGCATTACCTGAAAAGGCATTACTCATTACTTTTGATGATGGTTACGAGAATAATTATACCCTAGCTTATCCAATATTCAAGGAACTTGGTATCCCTTTCTCCATTTTTTTAGTGAGTGCTTTCATTGGGAAGAATCTTAATTATGATAGCCATCAGCAGCAATTTTTAAACATTGAGCAATTGCAAAAAATGCAGGATATAGTGCAATATGGTCACCATAGCCTAGACCACAAAAATCTCATGGATCTCTCGCAAGCAGAATGGGTGGAAGAAATAGGTAGCGGAATAAAAGCGCTGAAAACATTGCCATTGACAATTGAAAATGCCTGGGCTTATACCTACGGCAGCTTTCCGAAACGGAACAAATCACAATTCGCTAACCTAAGCACTATTTTTAAATCAAATGGGGTAAGCTGTGCCTTCAGGATTGGGAACAGAATCAACAGGCTGCCACTTTCCAAACCTTATGCTATTCAAAGACTTGATATAAGGGGAGATGAAAGTTTTGATAAATTCAAAAGGAAAGTGCGGTTCGGCAAGATTCTCTAATTTCCTTGGTTAGAGGAGACGCTTCAGCAGCTTCTTCTAAGGTGCACTTATGTGACTGTAGCCTTCACTGAACTTGATTCATGGTGGTAATTTCCCTTTGATTTTAGCTTTTTAAAACCACTACCACGTAAGTCACCTCAGAACACCTAAGAAATCCATATCCTTCGGATATGAAGAGGAGAATGTTCAGCCATTTCCTTTTAAAAATTCATTTTTAAAACCTTTTGTGCTCTTTTGTCATTTTATGATTCCTCTTTTATTGTTTTATTTATTTGTTTTTAATTGCAACAATGCTGCTTCGCGGTGTGTTTAATGGTTCCCATCTCTATTTTAAAAGCTGGATTTAAAAATAACTAACCACATCGCAACCTGCCCTAAACTTGATTCAGGGTGGTAAAATTCCCCTTTGCTATTAGCTTTTTAAAACCATTAACCACCTAAGGCACCTTAGTACACATTAGAATTTTTGAATAAATTCAAAAAGGATTTCAGTTAAAGTTTAGCTATTGCAGTAGTAAGTTTAATTGTAAAACTTTTTAGAACACTTAAGCAGGCACTTTCTTTGGTGTACTAAAGTCCTTTCAGACATTCTACAAACTATTAGGGTAATCCAAGACGCTTCAGCGGCGTCTTCTTAGGTGCTCTTATGTGACTGGAGCCTGCCCTAAACTTGATTCAGGGTGGATAATTCCCATTAGATTCTAGTAGGTTAAAACCTAACCATGAGGACAAAGGTTCTCCAAGACGCTTTTATGGCTTTTTCTTTTGTAATGCCGTGAACTTCTCATTCGCTCCTTAAAGTCTATTTGAAACACCATAAATATTATCCATTTTTTTAGATTTTTCTCCGTACGATCTCATATAATTTTACATTTTGCTGCTCCAAATCAACTATTTTTGAACCATGATTTTAGACCCAAGATTGGAAGCATTCCAACGCTTACTAACCATTATGGATGAGCTTCGGGCCAAATGTCCATGGGACAAGGAACAAACCACAGAATCCCTTAGACATCTTACCATTGAAGAAACTTATGAACTTAGCGACGCCATTATTAAAAATGACCCCGAAGAAATTAAGAAAGAACTGGGTGATATTTTATTACACATTATTTTTTATGCAAAAATTGGTGAAGAAAAAAAACAATACGACATAGAAAGTGTCATTACCCAGTTATGTGAAAAATTAATTCGCAGACATCCACATATTTACGGAGAAGTTATTGCAGAAAACAGCGAAACAGTTAAGCAAAACTGGGAGCAAATAAAAATGAAAGAAAATGGCAATGAGAAAAAATCGGTGCTAAATGGTGTTCCTGCGTCAATGCCAGCACTTGTAAAAGCATACAGGATGCAGGAAAAGGCAGCACAGGTAGGTTTTGATTGGGAAAACAAAGAACAAGTTTGGGCTAAAGTTGAAGAAGAGTTAACTGAATTTAAAGAAGCTACTTCCAACGAAGAAAAAGAAAATGAACTAGGTGATCTGCTTTTTTCATTAGTGAACTATGCGCGATTTAGCTCTATAAACCCCGATGATGCTTTGGAAAAAACCAACAGGAAGTTTATCAAGCGTTTTAATTATATAGAACGGAAAGCGGAAGAGCAAAATCTCGACTTGCGCACTGTTGGTCTTGCTAAAATGGACGAATGGTGGAATGAGGCCAAAAAATTGCCTTGAATCTACTCTAATAGTGCCTACCCATACCGCAGTCAACCAACTTTATAATCAGACGTATTAAAAAAAACAATTATCTTTGCACCTACATGGAAAATACCCAATCTCTTAAACTAGTAGTCCTTAATGACCTTCATATCGCCCTAGGTGGAAAAATGGTGCCGTTTGCAGGGTATAATATGCCGGTGCAATACAGCAATTTAATCCAGGAACACAATCAGGTGCGCAATAGTGTTGGTGTATTTGATGTTTCGCACATGGGAGAATTTTTGTTGAAAGGCGAAAAGGCTCTTGACCTCATTCAACTTGTAACGAGTAATGATGCTTCCAAGTTAACAGATGGCAAAGTTCAATACAGTTGCTTGCCAAATAATACAGGTGGTATAGTAGATGATTTATTGGTGTACAGGTACAATGAAAATGAATATTACCTTGTAGTGAATGCTTCTAATATTGAAAAAGATTGGGACTGGATTTCATCTCATAACACTTTTGGTGTGCAAATGGAGAATTTAAGCGACCAATTGAGCTTATTAGCTGTGCAGGGTCCAAATGCTATTAAAGCACTTCAAAAAATTACAGATGTAAACCTTTCTGCGATGGAGTATTATTCTTTTACTGGTGGAACAATAGGCGGATGCGAAGATGTGATTATTTCCAATACCGGATATACCGGAGCGGGAGGGTTTGAATTATATGTGTGGAACAAGGATGCCAGAAAATTATGGGATGCCGTATTTGAAGCAGGTAAAGAATTTGATATTATGCCGGCTGGTTTGGGTTGCAGGGATACTTTAAGGCTGGAAAAAGGTTTCTGCCTATATGGCAATGATATCAATGATACCACCTCTCCTATTGAAGCAGGACTTGGCTGGATCACTAAATTCACCAAGGATTTTGTGAACAGCGCCTACCATAAAGGCTTAAAGGAAAATGGTGTAACCAAAAAACTGGTTGGTTTTGAGATGATAGACAGGGGAATTCCTCGTCAGCACTACAATATTAAGGATGCCGATAACCATATTATTGGTGAAGTTACATCAGGCACTCAATCGCCTACCTTAGGCAAAGCCATTGGCATGGGATACGTTTCTACCGCTTTTAGCAAAGCCGATTCTGAAATTTTTATTGAGGTAAGAGATAAAGCATTGAAGGCCAAAGTAGTGAAAATTCCTTTTTTATAGTTTTGTTTTCAGGTAAAATCCTGTAAGTTTGAATTATGAAACTTATTCAATCATCATCTGTCCTGATAATACTTGCATTTAATGTCGTTTCTTTAAATGCACAAAGAGAGATTAGCGCTGTTACCCGCAGTAATCCCTATGACAAAATGATTCATTTTAACCCGCTGCCACTGCTTATAGGCGGTTTCGAAATGGGTTTTGAAAAAGCCACCACCCATAAGGAGTCTATCTATACCCAATTATGTTACTATACCAGTAAGGATGCCGGTTTATACGACCTAAAATCCGGGAACTACTCTAACCTTAACGGTGTGAAAATTGATTTACAATACCGATTTTACAGGAAAACAAATAACTATGTCAAAAATGTATGGATTGCGCCATTTCTTAATTTCAAAACTATTTCATTACATTATGAAGAAGAGCAAATTACTTATGGTAATATTTATCCTTATACAACAACAAGGACGAAAATCAATGAAAACAGAATGGCTACAACACTTTCCTTCGGTTACATGATGGGCATGCGGAAATCTATTTTTGAAAATATTTATGTTGATTATTCACTTGGTGGAGGTATTTATATACCTGTTGCAGGTGACAATCATGGACAGTTAAATATTCCCTTTATCGCACCTTATCAAAGGGGAGTACAATTGCGATTTAACCTTGGATTCTGCATTGCGTTGTAAGATAAAAGCTAATCCTTCAATAAGTGACTGAAGGTCTTTCTTAGCTTACTAACCTTTGGGTCAATAACAGCAGTACAATAACTGTTTTCTTCCCTGTTTTGGTTATAGTAATCCTGGTGGTAATCTTCTGCATTGTAATAAATTCCCAATGGTTTTAACTCAGTTACTATTGGGTTTCCAAAAACTTTATCATCTGTTAGTTTCTTAATAAATGCCTCTGCGCTATCTTTCTGCTGTTGGCTGTTGTAAAAAATTGCCGAGCGATATTGGGTTCCGGCATCATTCCCTTGCCTGTTCAATGTGGTAGGATCGTGCATCGTAAAAAATACAGTGAGCAAAGTATTGTAATCTATTATAGTAAGGTCATAAATTACTTGCACTGCCTCTGCATGGCCGGTAAAACCTGTACACACTTCTCTGTAAGTTGGGTTTTCAGTTTTACCTCCGGTATAGCCACTGATAACAGTATCTACGCCTTTTAATCTCGCCATGGTGGTTTCTATACACCAGAAACAACCGCCTGCAAATGTGGCAGTATCTTTTTTATGATTGCTATCGTTCATTGTTGTTTTTATTTGTTTATCAGCATTAATTGATTGACTGACATTGGCATTACATGACAGCAAATATAAGATAGAAAAAGCGGGTAAGATTCTTAACAATTTATTCATGTTTTATTTTAGGAAGTTATAAATTACTTTTGTACTTTATGTTTAAACAAAATTATCACTTATTGTTTTTATTTCTTTTGTTTTTATTGTTCAGTTGTTCCAAATATACGACTAAAAATAAACAAAAGTTTTCTAATGCTCAGAAACTCCCGGGATACGGCGAACAATGGTTATTCATTAAAACCAATGGCACGAATATCCTCCCAGATGTATCAAAATACAACTGGATGCCTAATTCTTCCAAAAGGGCTACATCAAATGCCCTATTAAATGTTGCGGAATTTGGACCAAATAACGTGGGAGGAAGAACTAGGGCGGTTATTATAGACTATTCTGATCCGAACAGAATCATTGCCGGAGGGGTTTCCGGTGGCATCTTCGTTTCTGAAAATAAGGGTTTGAGCTGGCGGGCTATTAACGATCAGGAACTAACGCCAAGTGTTACAGGCATGTCACAGAACCCTTTTCTACCTAAGGTTATTTATTATTGCACCGGAGAAGGTAGTGGCAATAGTGCCGATATCATTGGTGCCGGCGTATTTAAGTCAGTAGATGGCGGTAATTCATTTGCACAATTAGCTTCTACAGACAACATAAATTTCAGTAAATGTTGGAGCATTAAATGTTCCCCTAAAGATACCAATGTCCTTTATGTTACCACGCAATCTAATGGGGTATTGAGAAGTACAAACGCGGGCGTTTCTTTTTCTACGGTTTTTACAACAGGTACTGAAGTGAACGACCTTGAAATTTTGCCTGACGGAAGTGTGCTTTTTGCCATAAAAGGTGGTGGTATTTATCGCTCAACTAATGGCAACAGCGGTACTTTTACCAAAGTAAATAGCATTTCTTCAAGCAGTACAGCAAGAGGCGAATTAGCCTACTGCAAAGATTTTCCAAATGTTGTATATGCTGCGGTTTCCGGAGTTGACAATGGATATCTGGGAGTTTTGAACCAATTTTATAAATCAAGTGATGGTGGTAAAACATTTACGACTAAAACCAATCCTGATGGCAAGGTGAAATTTAGTTTCACATGGTATTGTTTGACGATGGCAGTCAAAAATAATGACAGCAATAGTGTTTACATTGCCTCATTGGATGCCGGGTACAGCACAAATGGCGGCCAAAGCTGGAGTGGAGCAACCGAAATGCATTCCGACCACCATGTGGCCTTTAATGTGAATAATTCAGAGTTACTTGTTGGTTGCGATGGAGGTATCTGCACTTATCAATGGAATGATTTTTCCAACTATACTTCTTTGAACAATGGCTTTAATGTTACCCAGTTCTATTCTGGTGCGGTTTCGCCCTACCTAAAAGATATAATGGGTGGTGCCCAAGATAATGGTACCAATGAAAGCCATGCCAATTCTAACATATTTGAACATATCTTTGGTGGTGATGGGGCTTATGCTTTTTATCACAATCTTCTTGATAATACCCGATATGTTTCTTACCAAAATGGTGTTATAATAAGAAGGGAAGGCATCACTGAAATTAACATTAGCAATAACCTACCCGCTAGCACTACTGGCAAATGGTTCATCCAACCCTATGATGTCAGCGATTATAATGGCGATTGGATACTTTATCCCTCAAGCATCAACTTGTATCTTAGCAAAAACAGTGGCAATAATTTTACTAAGATTGGTAGTGTGAATACAGGCCAATTATATGCTTCTACTTTCTCACTTCAAGACAATCCTGCTGCATATGCAGGCGGCCAAAACAGCTTGATTGCCTGCGATTCTGTTTTGAATATAAAACCCAAAGTTTATAATCACTTCTCCAAACTTCCTATTCCACTAAAAACATCGTTCTTAAATTGCGTAAAGGTTATTCCTGGCTATCGCGACCGCTTGTATCTGGCGTACAGTAATATTTCTGATTCAGGTAGGATTTACAAGGCCACCAATACCTTATCTACAACACCAACCTTTAAAAACATTAGTGGCAATTTGCCTAAAGGATTGCCAGTAAATTGGGTGGAATGCGATCCGTTCAACCCAGAAAGGGTCATTTTTGCAGGAACCGATTTTGGCTTATATGTTACCGAAGATAGCGGTACCACATGGATAAAGGATAGCAGGGTGCCAAATGTAGTAATCAGTAGTATTAAAATCAATATCAATAAAAAAGATATTTACTTTTTCACGCATGGTCGTGGGATTTTTAAAGGAATTATCAATAATAATTACAATGTTGCCATCAATGCTATCTCCAATAAATCTTCAATCTTTAAATTATACCCTGTTCCAGCTTTAACACAATTAACTGTTTTATTACATAATCCTGGTTCCGTTGCAGATTATACAGTGTTTAGTAGTTCGGGTCAAATAGTCTTAAAGGGGAAGCTGGAAACAGAGAAAACTTTTATCACCATAGAGGGATTACCTTCCGGAAATTATATATTCAATATTCAACAAAATGCTCAAACTGAAAGTTCAAGTTTCAATGTTATAAGATAATTACATGTCATCGCACCATATCGTTAAGGAGGGCCAGGAACCGGCATTGATTATTGCAGATGGACAAACATGTTCTATTGAATTAATCAACCAGCTTTTAGAATGGAGCCCTTATATCGTGGTATTGGATGGCGCCTTGCCCAAAGTATTAACCCTTGGTATAAAATTCGATGCTGTTCTAGGTGATTTTGATGATATGACTAGTGTAGAGATTGGAAATTTAATACCACCAGATACGAAGGTAGTTCATGTACCCGACCAAAATAAAACAGATCTTGAAAAAGGCATTGAATTTTTAATAGACCGAAAAATTAGCGCGGTCAATATTATATGGGCTACAGGTAAAAGAAGCGATCATTACTTAAATAATATAGGCATTCTTGCCAGATATCACCATCAGATAAATATGGTTATGCTCGATGACAATTCAAGGATATTTCCCATTGATTCAGGGTTTAAAAAATACAAGAATAAGGGCGAAAATTTTTCGTTAATGCCACTAAATGAGGTGAAAAATATCAATACCACCAATTTAGAATGGAACCTCGTTAATGAGGATTTGAAGTTTCCCTATTCAACAAGTAGTAGCAACCGAGTTTCAGCCACAGATTTTGTAAGTGTCACTTTTGATTCTGGTTTTTTATTAGCAATGGAATGCAATGATGTGGAATAAACTGAAAAATAATTGGCCACTTCTTACGCTTTTGGCGCTGCATGGTTTGGTGCTGTTTTATAATTATACTACCATTCCATTCTCCCATGATGAATTAAGTGCCATTGAAAGGTGCAAATTCGATAGTTTTCATGACCTTATAAACCTTGGTGTAAAACCGGACGGGCACCCTGCTGGTGTTCAATTGCTACTATGGTTCATAATACAACTATTTGGTATCCATGAATGGATTTTGAAACTGCCATTTTTGATTGCAGGGTTGGGCTGCCTAATATTACTCTAC
The DNA here is from genome assembly GCA_038324665.1 of Bacteroidia bacterium. Lineage (GTDB taxonomy): Bacteria > Bacteroidota > Bacteroidia > NS11-12g > UBA955 > JABMMZ01. The sequence continues at coordinate 2,738 of JBBQIF010000039.1, read as the reverse complement.
AGAATTAGTGAAACTATTTTCAGTCGCTATGCTGCTGCAACTACCTCTGTATTTTTTATATTTTTAAGCTATTACATAGCCCAAGAAGTAGTAGCAAGACCCTATATTCCTGGACTTTTTTGCAGCCTCGGTGTATTCTTTGCCTGTTTAAAAATTAAACAAAATCCCGCACTTCGTTATAACTATATTCTCCTGTTTTTGTTTTCTATCGGTGCTTTCTACTCACACTATTTCAGTTTCCTTCAAGCTATTGTTATTTGGATTCTTTTTTATGCGTTTTATTCCAAAAGAATGAATATCAAATACTTTTTAATCGCTATCGGAGCTTCGCTTATTGCTTTTATTCCCCATATAGGTATTACCTTTCATCATTTAGGCATGGGTGGGCTTGAATGGTTAAGTGAACCAAACCTTCAATTCTTTGCTTATTTCTTCCGTTCTTATTTTAACAATAGCATCCCTTTGTTAATAGCTGCATCAAGTTTATTCATACTGTGTTTTTTAGTAAAGCAGAAAAGCAGAAAGATGAGGCCCCTTCTGCTACTTCTATTTGTTTTACCAAGTGCAATTTTATTTATTTACTCTATTTTAAGGGCGCCAGTTTTACAAGCGCCTGCCTTGTACTTTTGCTCCCCTTTTCTATTGCTTTTGATTGGAAATGGCATCAACTTTTTCAATCGCTTCATTAAAATTTCACTAATTATATCATTGTTAATTAGCAATGCTTATATTTTAGTTCTACAAAGCCAATTTTATCAGTTAAGGGATTATCAACCTATGGAGAAATTCGTGGTGACCAGTCAGAATCTGATAACCCAAAACCACGCCGCAAATTTATTGGTGATATGGTCTGGAAATTCAAAATATTTAAAATACTACATTAATAAACATAATTTTACGAATAACATCATCATTACTGATACTTTAAAGGATTTTAAAAATATAGATCTTAGCTTTGCAGATGGCGTAATTTGTAATCAACTTCCCCCTGTTATCTTTTACGAACTTAGTAAACTCTTTCCATTTATAGATACAGTTGAAAATAATCTACTTTACAGTTGTATGATGCTTACTAATAGAGTAACAAAACATCCCCTTTATTCTACTCCAGTTAAACTTAAGTTTAATATTGATACCACATCCGAATGGAGCAATCAGGCTTATAGTTTTAGGTTGGATACTTTAGTGAATTCCCTTTCTAGTTTTGTTGAATTTGTTCCAAAAATAGATTCTTCTATTAAAGGTGCTGAACTTGTACTAGAAACCTATATTGGTTTAGAAAGAATAGACTGGCGTTCAATCTATCTTGAGCCCAATAGTATATTATCATTAAAAGTAAAAGATGTAATTCCAGCATTAAATCCCGCCCACAGCATTAAACTTTATATATGGAAAAGTGGCAAAAAGGTAAAGTCAAAACCTATAGAAGTGTGGTTATATAAAAGGCTTGATAATCCCTCAGAATACATCTTCCAACCTGATAGCACATTGGGGATTTCCTTTAAGAAGTTATTCCGTAATTAACAAGTCAAATAATCTTTTATGAAAAAAAAGTTTCTCGCGCCCCGATTTTTTTTCAATCAAAATACCGGATTTCGCCAGATGCGATAAATAGATAGAGGCCGTTTGTCTGTGGCAATTTAACCTATCAATAATATCTGCTGCTTTTATAAACGGTTTTTCAAAAAGCAACTTTGCAATTTCATTATGCGGTAATGGATAAGCAGTGTATTTAGCCATTATATCCCAGGTTATCTTCTTTAATTGAATAAGATCTCGAATTTGTATAACTCGAGCCAAAGCGGCTTTACCGATCATATTTAAAAAATACAGGATCCATCTTTGCATATCACCTGTATCAAATGCCTCTCGTAAGAGATTATCTGCTTCCTTTACAGATGATTTTATAATGTTTGCCAAAGGCAATATAGGAAATTGCAAAAACTTGTTTTCCTTTAACCAATGATTGACAATGGTATTTGCTAAAAATACCTGGTACTTCAAGTCGGTTTTTTGAATGGAAATATAACCATGTAGCAATCCAAGGTAGAGTAATACATCTATGTTCACCTGTTGGTTTAAATAAAGGTTTATTTCCTTCTTGAGCCTTGGTAATTGAATGTTCGACCTTTTTGATTTTTGCACAAATGGAAAGTTCAAACTTAAAGCACTTGCGTTAATTTGCTTCAAGTTTTGGGCAATATTTGCCATATCAAAAATGAGCCTGGCATTGGTATTATTTAGACTGTTTTCCGAGGTGTATGCCTCGAATAACCTGATGTAAGCTATATGATGACCGTCGAGTTCAAGGGCGCTTCTTGCATCACAAATATGCAACAATTTAAGCTCCTCATTGCTGATATCATCCTTCATAGCCATTAAATAACCATTCAGTTCGCTTACCGCCTTCCAGCATTGGATGGTAGCCTTCAGAACTGAATAATTCTCTGCAACTCGATATTCACTTAATTTTTTAATATTACCGCAAATATGTCGAATATTTTTACTATTTTCATCTTAATTTGCAATTTATGGAAGAATTGTTAATTATTTCACGGCCAATTAATCCCTTACTTAAACTATAAAAAGTAATTTCGCCCCATAAAAAATATGAGCTTAACATTACTCCAACAGCAAAACGCATCGCGAAAAAACATGAAGCAAATCTCTGAATACTTTGGTGAAAGTATTTTTGGACCACAAGCTATGACAGAATTTGTAAGCAAAGAAGCCATCAA